>JAGHCE010000018.1 GCA_021160625.1 Planctomycetota bacterium
TCCCCGCGCCGCCATCGCTGCCGGCCGTGCTGACGTAAACCTCGGCCAACGGCGTAGGAATCCCCGTCTCCGCTCGCGTAACGCCCGTCAAATACTGCGTGTCGACAAGCGCAGGAACATTGTCGTAGAACTCGACCTTGAAGTCGTAGGAGGTGTCCGGCTCGAGCCCGAAAACAGACGACGCATAGTAATCCTCAAAGCCCACGCGCACCGCATCCTGCTGGCGCTTCCACACACCTGCGTCGTCAATAAAAACACGAACCTCGGAAATGTCCCCCACGGTATACCCGCCAGGCAAATCCGCCACCACCCCCATACACTCAAACGTCCCATACGCCTCGCCGAAAGCGTAGCCACCGGTAACGAGGAGGGCTGCAATCGCCACGTATCGCAGAACAGACACTTTGGACATTTTCTTTCGCTCCATTAGTTTTTCCCACGCAGGGAAGAATGGGAGAATCCAATCTGTATACCCCACAAGGGGCTCATTTTTGCGAGATTTCCAGGCCGAATCGACAGACCGATTTCGCACGGGCCCGGCATAAGCGGCATTTGTCCGCACAAGGGCGGCCGGAACCGCCGCGGACGAGGAAGAATGCATGGACGCAAAGCGGCATCCCCGGCTGAGCCGGGAAAGGCAATTGGCTTGAAATAAACCACCCGGTATCCCCACATTTGTGTAGGAAACGGGCCTTCCAGCGCCGAAATAGGCCGCTCAAGCGCCGACAAGCCCGTTTCATCGCTACTATAGACGCACCAAACCCCTCTGTGGCCCCCTCGAAGACGCAAAAATCCGCCTTGAGAGGCACAATTTTTCCGTCGAGGTACACAACCTGGGCAACACGTGCCACCGAGTCGGCATCTCTTCAACCGGGAGGAAGTACGGGCCCCCTCAGGCTGCTGTTGCCTGCCCGGGCCCCATGCAACCCGGCCATGCCCCTGCCCCGGCCGGGATTCGTCATTTGGCGTGGCTTGGTACCGCTCTTGTCAAGCGGCCGGCAGCGTGGCGACGCCGCCATTTAAGACATCTGGAGCATCCTCCAACAAAAAAACGCCCCTTTCCTCACTGCATTATATATATGGCCGTTGCGGGCCCAGGTCAAGGAAAAACGCGGCCCTTTTCCATCAGCCCAGGACCACGCGCACGGCGGCCACTCGCTCCCAGGACAGCATAGTCTCGCCGTGTCCCACGGCGTCTTTGTCCCTTCCCGACGGCGCTACCGGTAGCGGGCATTTCGTGGAACCGATGGGCCAACGGATTTCCTGCGGGCCGGTTACCTTTCGGAAGTGGCCGAAGCAGCCGAGTCATCCGAACTGCCCATAAGATATCCTATGGCGGCCAGGGCCTTGCGTTGTTCCTCGGTGACCGTGACTTGGACCTTGGCCTTCACAAGCCGGCTGTTGAGAGCCACCTGGGTCTCATAATAGGCTTTCAAGGCCTCGGACATTTGGCGGGTCAATGCCGGATTGGCCGCGGCGAAATCCTTGTGCTCGCCAGGGTCTTCTGCCAGGTTATACAACTTGGGGACATCAGCATAGGCCGGAGAGATGAGCCGCCAATTACCCCGCGTCAACGAGAGAATCTTGGGGCCGGGATACACTGTCCCTTTGACCAGTTCCCCGAAGACATCGCTGCCTGGACAGGGCGTGCCGCGCATAAGGGGCACCAGTGAACGCCCTTGAGCGAAAGGCATGGGCCTAAGCCCGGCCAAGTCCAGGATAGTAACCGGAAGGTCGATAAGCCCAACCTGTGCTGGAATATGTACGTTCGGTTTTACAACCGGCGACCAGATAATCAGAGGAACGTGCACTTCCTCCTGGTGGAGGCAATTGCCGTGGTACGTAGAGCCGTGTTCCAGGAATTGCTCGCCGTGGTCGCCGGTAAATACAATGGTAGTGTTGCCGAGCAAACCCATCTTGTCGATCGCGTCGAAGAGTTCGGCAAATTCACTGCTGACATAGGCGACACCCCCATCGTAAAGCTGCCACATATGTTCTCCATACTTCCGGAACTCCTTGGGAGGCCAATATGGATTGTGAACGTCCATATAGTGAAGGTAGAGGAAAAAGGGGTTGTCGGCGTTTCTCTTGAGCCAGGACAGACCCAGGTCATTCACAACAGCCGCTCTCTTGTGCATACTTCTGTCGTCGCGGGTAGCTTTGCGCATACGTAGGAAATGGTACTCATCAAAGCCTCTGGCGACTCCGCGGTTTGGGTCCATAAGTGAATTCGGCTGGATACAGCAGGTCCTGTACCCTGCTTTTTGGAAACACTCGGCCAGCGTCTCGAGACCGCCGGGCAGGCCGCTGTCAGCCGTTTCCATTCCATGCACAGAAGGGTACAAAGAGGTGAAGATTGTCGCCATAGAGGGAAGCGTCCACGACGCCTGGGAAAGACAGTTGTCGAAAACCACCGCACGGGTCGCCAGCGAGTCTATTTCCGGGCTTGTTGCGACCTTGTAACCGGCCATCGAAAGCCTATCGGCTCTCAACGCGTCGACGAGAACCAATATCACATTCGTGCCCGAAGTACGGCCAGGAGATTTCACCGAATTATCGGTGGCCCGCTCATATGTATGCACCTTCTCAAAATGCACATCGGCAAATGCCACCACCGCCTTCGGCGCGTCCCCGGTCAGTTCGAAAACCGCGTCCGCACTACCCTCCGCATTCAATTTCACGGACACCGACTGCCAGGAATTTGCAGGCAGCTTCTTACACGCCTCGCGCCATACCGGGAGCTGGCCGCCGCTGGTCGACAGGGTCACTGAGGCGTCGCCCGAAGCGTTGTCCACTCGAGCCACATAGAACTTAAGGACGTCTCCGGGTTCAAGTATGCTCTGCTCAACGAAAAAGCCGCCGGGTGAGATCAACACCGCGTTGCGCCAGGTCCCTCCAGGGCCTATTTTCCGAAAGTCAATGCCCACAACCCTTGTGTGGCCGCCGGCCGCGACGTCCCCCTCCACACTCTGGCTCTCTTCACGGCCGGAAGATCTCCAGCCAAGTATTCCTTGCCACTGCCGGCCCTCGGCCAGGCTTGCCGGCAAAAGCACACAAGCCCCCAGATAATAGACCACAAGGCCTGCCCTGCGCACAAGTGTAAATCTACCTGAACAAGACATCCATACAACAAGAAACAGCACAAGGGACCCTGCCGCCACAAAGACGGCCATCCCGTCCGAAACAGCCTTACCGTATGAAAGCACAAGAAATGCAAAGAGGCCGATCCCGGCTCCGGCGATCGCGATCCCTGCCCTTCCCAGGTTACGGAAAACCGCTAAGAACCCCCTGCGGCCGGCGGAAATGAGCCACCACAAAAGCGCGAAGACAAGACAGGCAACGAAAGAAGAAAACGCATTCAAGAACCCGGCTCCGCCTTCCGGCAGATGGCGACGCAAAGAACCCGGATACAAAGCAACCGCCAGAACAATCAGGGCAACAAGGAGCATATAACCCATTGCAGCCTGAGCAACACGGGGGAAAATCCGCTTGCCCCCTTGTGCCCTTGAATGCGCCGCTGCGGAATCCGCCTTGGACATCTGAGAACCTCGTTCAAACAATCGGGCGCCAGCCTTTTCACGAGGCACCAAGTGGTGCACCGCCGTCTGAGACGCCGGGGAAATCCTCCCCAAGAACGCCCCTCGTTTCCCCATCTTATATATGGCCGCTGCGAGCCCAGGTCAAGGATAAATGCGGGGCTTTCCCATCAACCCAGGACCACGCGCACGGCATTTTCGCCGCCGTCGATGATTGCGTCGGCCGGAATGTGGCTGCCTTCGATTCGTCGGCCGTTGATCTCGATGAACTTTACGCCGGACTCGACGTGGTCAGGGTTCTCGATTGTGACCTCGAACCGGCCGCTGCGAAAGTTGTGGACGTAGCTTGCGCGTTCCCAGGCCGACGGGATGCAGGGGGAAATCGTGATGCCGTCAAGCGTGGGCCCAAAGCCCATCATCCCCCCGTACACGTCGCGAAGCGCGGTGGTTATGCTGCCGGACAGGAACGTCGAACCGCCGCGGCCGAACTGCCCATCGATCGACATCCAGTGGTTGACGATCCCGTAAGGGGCAGTCCTGGCAACATCCACGGGGTGGGCTTCCTGGTCGTAGGGGAGCATATACTTCAGGACGTCCTGCAGCAGGTCGCCGTAGCCGGCAACGGCGGCCGCGCGCGCGAGGAATCCGTGGGAGCCGTGGTTATAAGGAGTGCCGTTCTCGCCGAGGCCGTCCACGAGGTCGCCCTGGCCGATGCGGCCGAGCTTGGCGATGGGAGGGTCACCGATGCCGGGCAGGAAAAGGGCGTAGCCGTTTGCTCGCTTGAGGCTTTTCAAGTGCTCGAAGACGCGCGGCAGTTCGTCCTGGTCGAAGATTCCGGCGATGATGCCGAAGGAATTGACAGGGGAGTTGATGCGTTTGGCGCCGTCGGGATCCTGCGGGGAGAAAATCCACTCCTCGTTGTCATTGAAGACGCCGTTCAAGTAGCCCTGGTCATTCAAGGCGTGGTGGCGGATGTTCTGACGCATCCTTTCACAAACATCTTCGTAAACTTCCGCCTCAAGACCCAGGTGCCGGAAGAGCCCTGCCGCCTGCCTCATCGCCAGGACTACCTGGCAGGAAACCATAACTGATTCGCCCTTGCCCTCAAGGCCGGCGGCGTTCACCGAGTCGTTCCAGTCGCCTGCGCGGATTTTAATCAGGCCGTGGGGGCCGATATTTTCGCGTGACATATAGTAGGAAAGGAGTCTGTGCGTATGGTCGAGGACGCTCGCCCTCTCCTTGCTGTCCATCCAGCGGACCTCTTCATCGAGCACCGCAAAATCGCCTGTAAAGCAGAGGTAATCGTACAGGAGCTCCCAGACCCAGCATCCTGCGTCCACGTAGTCCCGCGCGCCGTGCTGCCCATCGGGGCCCTCGACGGAATACGCACGCGGAAACCAGCCGTCGGTCCTCTGGCAGGTAAAGATATCCAGCATAGTTTTTCGTGACTCGCCGGGGAAGAACGGTATGAGGCCGGTGAAGTCCTGCGCCGCGTCGCGTGTCCCGCGCGTCGACACCGGCCAGCCCCTCCCCAGCATCGTCACCCAGCGAAGTTGCAGCGGAATCCAGTCGTTGACGTAGCTGTTGAAGGCCTCGTCGGGCGTGTCGATAGTGCGTATCATACGGTAGGAATCATAGTACTGGGCGTTGCCGGAGACGGCACGTTTTACGCCGTCGGGACCGAGGAACGCCTCGTAGCGGGCGATTTCGCCGTAAGGCGGCATCGAGCCGTCGGCCTGCTCCGGCAGGCCCGCCAGGACCATCGAGAACGAGAACGACTCGCCCTCGCCAAGTTCAATACCCTTGTGGAAGGCGGCTACCGGCATCGCGCCGGTGACGGTGTTTTCCAGGTTTTCCTCGAGATACGTGTACTTCTTTGATGCGTCGATGCCGAGAGCGCCGTCGAGTGCCGCCTGCGGCAGCGGGAATGTCCCCTTCCCGATGAAACGGTCATAGAAGACCTCGGCTGTGTCGGCCTCGAGGTCGGTCATCACGAAGGACCTGCGCCTGAGGTGCACCAGGCCCATCGGGTTCCTGGTCTCGATCCATATCACCTGCTGCTCGCTGTTTACGTACTGGCAGGTCTGGTAGAGCTCCGGAACGTCCCAGGACTCAAGCGCCGTGGAGGTATTGTGCGGGCGCCACACGGGTATGAGGTCGACGCGCCGCGCCGGGCCGAGATTGCGAATGGTAAACCTTGCAAGGACCGCCGGGTCATCGGGGGCAATTGTGATCTCACTCGTCACTTCGAGGCCGTGATCGACAAGCCGGTAGACGGCGCCGCCCGGCGAGAAAGTGCAGGAGTACTCGTCGGGCTCCCTGTCGGGGTTTTTGACGTCGAAGTTCGGCTTGTAGAAATTCGAAAAGGCGTCCTCGCCTTCGGGCTTCACCCAAAGGAAAAAGCCCGGGTACTGCTGGTAGCGCTCCATCTTGTAGAGCATCGGCCCGCAGGGGGGCTCGAGCTGCACGTAGCCGGTGCCGTCGTGGCGCACGCGAAGCAGCATTTGCCGGTTGGTAAAGACGTAATCCCAGGCATCCGGCGTGAAGAACTTCGTGATTTCAAAGGTCCCCGGCGCTTCCAGAAAATGTCCATAGCCTTCGAGGTCGACGTCGACGAGTTTCATTCTGCAGGGTCTCCTTAGCAGCAGTTTTACTCCCGGTTAGTGTGCACATCAGAGCAAACATTGTAAAGAGCAGGCAATCCCCGTCTACGGTTTTCGGGGATCAAAGTTCACCAGAACCGCGTACTTTCTCCGGCCCATAGTTTCGCGTCCGGCCACGATGAACGGCGCCCGGAACTCCCCGCGCAGTCTGCTTGCAACCTTCTCCCGCACCACGGCCGCCACCTTGCGATCGCCACAAAGCGCCGCCGCAACTTCCTTGATCCCAGCCTTTCGGTATTGGGCGGAGTCCGTATAAAAAACAAGGCTGTAACGCACCGGCCCGCAGATGAGGACCTCGTCGGCGGCGTCGAACTCGTCGCGGCAGTCATTCGCCAGGTGCACAAATGACCGGCGTGCCGCCACCTTCTTGAAAACAGCCGCCTGCCCCAGCAACACGCCCGCAGCGACAACGACAATCAGTACAACGGCCGCAGCCTTAAGACGCTTGGTGGTCACCAGCACCGCAAAAGCAATCGCCAGTGCGACAAAAACGCCGACCAGTACACCCGCCTCGGCAGCAGTGACTTCTCCCTTCGCGAACCCGTAAACAACCGCCGCCGCTGCAAGGAGCCCCGCACCCACCAGCACCCGTACAAGCGGCGCGACGCGGCGTCTGCGGCCCTCCACGTACCCCCCCAGAATCCCGGCAGCAGCAATCGCAACCGGCGGCACACCGGGCAATATGTAAGTGGCAAGCTGGGTTCTCGACGCCGCGAAAAACAGCAATGTCACCAGGACCCACACAGTGAGGAACCGCGCCGGTGCGTTTTCCTTGAGTGTCCCCCACAGCTTACGCAGCCGCCCCGCCCCATCACCAAGGA
>JAGHCE010000171.1 GCA_021160625.1 Planctomycetota bacterium
ACATGGTACGCCTAGCCTTCCTGCTTCTTGATTGCCTAGCGCTTGCCTGACGTATCTCTATTCTCCCCATAGACGTCGTTCGAAGGACCGCAGCTCCACTCGCTATAGATCGCCCCTGCCGATTTCCAATTTGCCTCCAATCTTTGTATAATACCTGTACCGGCAGTTACTGGCTACGCTTTGCTGACGCAGCGTAGTAGGGCCCTACACATGGGCCATATCCGGCTTGGCAGATTGGCGCATGCGCGCAACTGGCGGCAGGTCATCGGCCTGATCGAGTAGGAGCAAGAATGCCTTCTAAGTACAAGCCAAAAGACCATATTCAACATTTGGACATCGCACCTCGTGCCGAGGGCATCCTGGACCAGCGCGAAATCACCATCCACTCATACCAAACAACGTTGCCCTTCGACCACAAGACTCTGGACGGTGGCTTGGAGAGCGCGTGGCTTACACCACAGATCCGCCTTGGCGTGTTCTCACGCAGCCGCCCTGACAATGGAGACGCTTTGAGCGTCGTACTTGGCTTTCAGGACGAGGTGTCAGTACGGGCCTACGACTATGATGAGCGGCGACCGTTGTGGTTCTCGTGGCAAGACATCATCGTCGATACGGTCAACATCCACTACTACCGGGATGAGGATGGACTTCTCCGTTTTACAACCACGGGTGGAGGCCGACGCATCACGGATGACCGGCTTCATGGCTTCAATTCCGCGTTTCTCGGAATCCCCAAGGGCGCGGTAAGCAAACGGCACTTCGATCTTGCAAAACTCAGAGAACTCTGTTTCGGCCGGTTTGTGGACAGGCTCTACATGCTGCGGTTCTCTGACCTGTCTGGGGAAGAGTATCGGAGCATCGACCATGCCCTCTTCCAGAGCCGCCAATACATCGATCCACAAGCGGAGCGTCTGCAGGAGGTTCGTACCGACGCGCAGGTCAAGATCGAGTCCTTCGACTCCGATGTCCACGTGCTCGCGGACGAGCTGGCCTCACCCATCCAGGTTCGGTTCTTCATCCGCGGGCTGAGCGGCTCACTGCGCCTTCGGTTTCCGAAAATCATCTTCAAGAGCCAGCTAAAGACCCCCGAGGAGCAGACCTGTGCTTTCTACCGCGTCGTCGATGTCACAGTGAACTCGATCCTCGACTCAGACTACTACGCGCAACAGCGGTGGTCAATTGAGGATCTGGACACAGACCTCGGCATGTTTCCTGATCTGGTGGACCTCACGCCGTTCCGGGAGGTTGTACGGACGCAACGGTTTGATAGTGACGTGGAATGGGTGGGATTAGGCGGGCGTGGGCGGGAAGTGGCGGGATATCAAGGACTTACGGCGGGCGAGGGTGGCAAAATACTGTCAAACCTCTGACAGAATGCGAACGGGAAATGGAGCGGGCGGCGCAGAGTGTTCGAAAAGGGGGTTCGATACGTTCGAAAGGCCCGAAACAGCCGAAAAAGGGCTGTTTCGGGCGACTTCGGCACACGCGGGGCGGCGTGAGAGTCCCTCCAAGCGGCCACCAGGAGGCGCGAAAGGCGACAAAGGTGTGTACTAAGGGTATGCGGCCGAAGAGTCGTCGAAAGGGCGTCGAAGGGGCATAGAAGCCTTATAAAATGCGGGTTTGCGGGCGAGAGGGCAGACAGGAACGGTGTGAGGCGGGAGAAAAAGTTAGGCACGTGCGAACATTGGTACACACCTTGACGTAAGGATAATACAAATAAGGGGTTACGGCAAAGGTGTGTACTAAAGGTGTGTACTCGGCCAGTACACACCTTTTTTCAAAAAAATTTTATTTTTCTGCCGCAGGCCCCCTGACGGGGGCCTCAACGAAGGTGGTTGTGGCGATCGTCGTTGAAGCGATGAAGCGGCGCCGGCAGCGGGGGCACTGGAACTCGGCGGCACCGTGGAGGCGCTCCGCGACGCGCTTGCCGCAGTGGGGGCAGGTGACGCCGGAATCTTTTATACTCATCAGATCGGGGCCTCCTCGATAATCCGATCCGCCATACGCCGAAGGCGCCGGCGAATATGTGAAACGATCTGAGAGACGCGCGACTCGGAAAGCGAGAGGTTCGCGCCTATTTCCTTCATCGTTTTACCGTCCCGGAAGTAGCCCAAGAGAATCCGGCGTTCTTGCGGCAGGAACCGCCTCGCGACGAAGTGCCAAAAATCCGCACGCTCGAGCTCGGCGCCTACGGGTGCCTGCGCGGCCGGAAAGGGCAAGTCGTTGACGTTGCCGTCGGCATCCGCGCGCGCCAGAGGGCCTATGGCGGGAAGGGTAGCGCACCCTTTGAAGCGGTGGTAATCTCGCATAGACATTCCCAGTTCGCGAGCGACGTCATAATCAGAACATTCCTGGAGGCGGCCCTGACGAACAGCCTCGTTGGCGTCATTGAGCGTAACGGCTTTCGCGTATCGTGTCCTCGTCCAAGGGGCGGACGAGCGTAGAAAATCAATCATAGCCCCGCGGATCCGGCGCCTCATATACCGCACGAACGGGCCTCTTGTCGGATCGAAGGCTTTGATGGCGGTCCACAGGCCTTCCGCACCCGGACCGACGAGATCCTCGCACGTGTATCCATAGCCCCTTGCCGCAACACGCCGGGCCTCGGCTTCGACATCGCCCCAATAGAAGCGCAGCAACGCATCCAGGGCCGCGCGCGAGCGCGCCTGGCGGTACTGTGCCCAGAGTGCTGTCTCCTTGCCGTTCTGCCCCCCTGTTGTCATCTATCGGCGGCCCTCCCGGTTTTCGGCGCAAGCACTGCAGAGGTCCGGTTCAACCCAGTGACACGGTCCCTCGGCCGTAAGGCACGGCTCGAACTCAGTGCACCCACAAACCCGGCAGATCCGTTCGCACTCGTCGCCCTTCGCCTTCTTCTGTGCTTCGAGCACATCAAGAATCGCGGAGGCCATGAGGCGGGCCGTAGCGTATGTTGTCGCGCCCTGATACGTAAGGGTAACCTCCTTGCGCCTCTTCACGCGCCCCCAGACCAGCATGATATACCAACCGCGTCGGTCATATGCTTGCCACATATTCGCCCCGACACTCTTCGCCCGTTTTTTCAACTGTGCCATCCTCGGAA
>JAGHCE010000009.1 GCA_021160625.1 Planctomycetota bacterium
GCATCGTGCCGCCGGCCATCATATCCATCGAAAAGACAAGCGCCGTCATAAGCCCCATTCGCGCCCCGAAGAGCCACCTTGCAAACCACCACGTCAGGAATATCCCCATCGGGTACACCAGGACCTGAAGCGTCTCAAAGCCCTGGGTTATCTTCTCCGGGCTGCCCGCAAAAAGCGCAATGGCCATATGCAGCGCAGGCGGGTAGAGGTACGGCCGGCCGGCGGGGCTACGAGGTCTTTACTTCGTCGACGAGCCTCATAAGGCGGCGGCCGTATTCGACGTAGGTGTCAAAGGCGTCCCTGCCCTCGGCCTGGGTGCCGAGGTGGACCTGCGCAGCCATATGGGGCTCGATGGAAAGGCCGCCGTCGTAGCCGGACTCGAAGAGGTCGGCCAGCACTTCGCGGACCATCCCGTCACCCTCGCCGGGGTACGTGTAGCGAGCTTCCCCGGCGCCTGAGGGCAGCCCGTCCTTTATGTGGACGTAGACGGTGTGGGGCTTGCATACTTCGTACCAGTCCCAGGCACTGCCGCCGTGGGCCACGGGGTTTCCGGTGTCGTAGATGATCTTGAGGGCCGGGGACCGGACTTCCTCGAACATCTCTTTGATGTTCTGCGGCGACTGGCCGCCCCAGCCGGAGCAATTTTCGTGGCCGAGGATGACTGCGCCGTCCTCGGCTATCTTGGAAAGTTCCGTGAGACGCTTCAGGACTTCTCTTCGCCACTGGTCCTCGGGAACGGCGTTGTCGGGGTTGGTCCAGGACATAATGCGGATGATGGGGCATCCGCACTTTTTCATCCTGGGGATGGCGCGCTTGAGGTCTTCGATGTCCTTGGCAAAGTCGCCCGTGACGGGGCGGGCCCAGTTGCCGATGGCGCTGCCGAACGAACTGACCTTGATGCCGGCCTCTTCAAGTTTTGCAAAGGCCGCCTCCCAGACGTCGTCGGCCACCTCGGCGAAGTTGCCCTCGGGGAGGCTGCGCATCTCGACATTGGTCCAGCCGAGGGTCTTGTGTGCCTCGATCTGGTTCTCGATTGTGGGGCCGGCCTCGTCCGCAAATCCCGTGAAGAACATTTTCACTCTCCTTACAATCAGCAATGCCCGTTCAGAATTTCCGCGCTCTACTTGTTCACGATTGCGCAGCCGGTTTTTCCGGCGCGAAGGTCGGCCAGAACGCCGTCGTACACGCCTGCGTCAAGCGGCAGCTCCACCGGGGAGCCGAGGTAGCCCGAAGCGATAATGGCGTTTGCCAGTTCGATCGACTTGACGCCCTCCCTGCCGTCCATATAAATCTGCTTTTCACCACGGATGGCGGCGAGGAAATCAAGCCACATCGCCTGCGTGCCGGCGGCGCACTTCACCTGCGCGCCGGCGACGTTGACCGTCTCGGGGATATTGACCTCGATGGGGACGACCGGAGGAGCGGCCCACATCTCGTCGGTATTTTTCGTATAGTCGCTGAGGCTCTTCTCGCGGCTGAAGGCCGTGACGGTGTCGCCGGAAATCGAGATGCCTCCGTTCTCGCCGAGGATTTCCCAGCGCGTTACGCCAGGCGCGTCGCAGGTGGAGGCGTTCAGGATGCCGATGCCGCCGCCCTCGAAGGTAAGGTTGGCGACGATTTCATCCTCGATCTCAACGTCGTGAAAGTGTCCGAGCCATATGCGCGCGTCCACCGATTCAGGCAGCCCCAGCCACCATGTGAAAAGGTCGAGGTCGTGCGGGCACTGGTTCATCAGGACGCCGCCGCCTTCACCGTTCCATGTGCCCCTCCAGGTGCCGCTGTTATAGTACGTCTGCGAGCGGTACCAGTCGGTCCAGGTGGCGTTTACCTTGTGGACCCTGCCGATAAGCCCCGCGTCTATCTGCTCTTTTATCCAGCGGTATTTCGGCATATGCCTGCGCTGGAGGTGGACGGTGTAGACGCAGCCGCTTTTCTCCTGGGCCTCGTTGATCCGCAGCGCATCTCTCACGGTGACGGCGACGGGTTTTTCGCAGACTACGTGTATGCCGTGCTCGAAGGCGGCGACTGCAGCGTCGGGGTGAGCCGGATGCGGCGTGGATATCAAAACGGCGTCTACCAGGCCGCTCTCCAGGAGCTTGACATAGTCGGTAAAGACCGGCTCGCCGCCGCTGCCGAATTCCTTGCGCCTGGCCTCGGCGGCCTCGGCGTTTACGTCGCAGTAGGCGGTTACCTGGAAATCCGCATCTTTGAGTGCGGATAAAGACTCGAGGTGATGACCGCTTATGCCGCCGCAACCGATGATTCCTATTCTTACTGAAGACACGTGCTTCTCCTGAACAGGTTCTTGGGAGACTCCTCATAACCCCTACTCGCGGGGAAACAAGTATAAAGATCAAATGTCCGTGTGCAATACCGAAGACGCTACCGCCGGGAAGGAGAACGCCGGTCGCCGATTCGCGTCACGGCGCCGTTGGGCCCACGGCGTTTACTGCTGCAGCAGGGCGAGCAGGACAACGGCGGCGAGCGTTACGACGCCGGTCGTGACGAGCAACGTCCTCACGAATTCGAGGCGCACCAGGAACCGGCGGCGGACATCTTCGTCGAGCCCGGCGGCCTGGAGAAACTCGATGCGCCAGCGGATGCTGCCGTGGCGCCAGGAGCGGGTGGATGTGTCCTGGCCGTTGAGGCGGGCGATGCGGGCCAGCGCCTTGGCGAACGTGCCGTAGTCTCCGATAGTCTTTGCTGCAAAAAAGTCCGCATCGCGCTCGAATGTCCGCGAGACATAGCCGAACCATGCGCCCCAGTAAGCTGCAAACACCCCAATCCACACGGCAAGCCGCGCCGTATCGCCGGGCATCGCGCCGCCGGAGACACTTTCAAGAAGATACGCCAAGAGCATAAAGTCGGCCGCGAGAACGAGGTAGAGAATCATATGGTGGCGCTTTGCATGGCCGAGCTCATGCGCGAAGATGGCCTCAAGTTCCTCCTCCGGCGCGGCGGCCAACAGCGAGCGGCTTATGATGATGTACCTGGTAAAGCCCGCGAGGCCCATTACCGCTGCGTTGGCGAAAAAGTGCCCCGGGGTTTCCCACACGCGGATGTCGCGGAACGTGACGCCGATTTTGCGGCACAGATCCGTGAGGCGTTCGTGCAAGGGGCACGCCGGGAGCCTGGAGGTCTTCCATATGCGGGCTATCACCAGCGGCGCCACGGTGTAGCCGCCGAGTGCCAAAAGGGCCGTCACCGGCGTGCCCACCCAGGGGTTGCCCAGGGCCGTGCGGATGCCCGCCGGCAGCAGCCCCGCCGCGTCGTAGAGGGCCAGGACCACCGCCACCGGCACGCAGACGGTAAGCACGCTCTGACGCAGCTTGAACGAAAGGCGCTGCCGCAGCGTCGGCCCGGCGCCGATGAGGGCGACCTCCGCTATGTGCAGGACGCTCCAGGTGAGAACAAGCGAGATTACGAACGGCAGGAGAAGTACGGCGCCGGAGGCAAGCGCCCAGTTCCCGATGTTGAGGGTCGTGGGCAGTGCGTTCCAACCGGCGAAAAGCGATACGCCGTAGGCCGCCGGCACCAGGAACTCAATCACCCTCGCCCCCCTGCGAAAGCGCCCGTGAAGCACCGCCCGAGAGGTACCGTCGCCCCTGGCGGCGAGGCGGCGCTTTTTCCCGAGCAGTACTGCGGCAAGCAGTCCCGAAACGGCGGCGGGAAAGAGGCACAGCGCCGCGGTCGAAAAGACGACCAGGCGCGGGCTTGCCGCAGTGCGGCTCCAGTCCTGCGAAAGGGCCGCAAGGACCACGCCCAAAATGACGCGAAAGAGCATTTCACGCTCCGTAAGGTTCGTGCCGCATCGCCGCGTAGGGCACGGCCTCCACGGCGGGTGAACCTTGCCGCCCGCAGAAGGCCGGTTGATTGCCACGGACAACGTCCGTGGCCCCCGTAGGGGCGCCGCTTGCTGCGCCCTCAGCACCGGGCAGGGCAAGCCCTGCCCGTACAAAGCCACCAGTGCCACACTGCAAAAGGGGGCGAAGCCCTCCTCTCACGCTACGGGGTGAAATCCATCCCGGTCTTGATCGCCTGCACGGTGGCGGCAATCAGCTTGACGGCGTTCTCGGTATCGGTGAGGGACACCACCTCAACCGGCGTGTGCATATAGCGGTTGGGGATGGAAATGAGCGCCGCGGCGGCCCCTGCCCGGCTTACCTGGATGGCATTTGCGTCGGTGCCGGTTGCGCGCGGCTCGGCCGAGACCTGGTAGGGGATTTTCTTTTTGTCGCCGGTGTTTTCGATCAGCCTGCCGAGGACGGGGTTCACGTTGGCGCCCCTGGCCACCATCGGCCCCTTGCCCACGTGGATCTCGCCGTAGGTCTTCTGGTCGGCCTCGGGAAAGTCGGTGGCGAAGCCCACGTCGACGGCGATGCCGGCGTGGGGGTCTATGCCGAAGGCGCTGGTTCTCGCGCCGCGCAGGCCCAGTTCCTCCTGGACGGTCGAAACGGTGTACAGGGAGACGGACAGCTTTTTGTCGGCCAGGGTTCGCAACACCTCGGCGACGATAAAGACGCCGATACGATTGTCAAAGCCTCGGGCCACGACCGCGTTGTTCAAAAGCCGCTCGAAACCGTAGGTGAAGGTAACCGAGTCTCCGATGCGGACGTGCCTGGCAGCATCTTTGCCGTCCTTTGCGCCGATGTCGATCCAGAGATCCCGCATTTTCGGTACGCGCTTTCTGTCCTCGGCGTCCATATGGTGGATCGGCTTCTTACCGATGACGCCGAGCACATCGCCCTTCTTCGTATGGATGTGTACGCGCAGCCCCGGCACGAGCGCAGCGTCCACGCCGCCGACGGCCGCAAAATAGATGAAGCCCTTGTCGGTTATGTGGGTGACCATAAGGCCGACCTCGTCGACGTGGCCGGCCAGCATCACGCGGGTTTCGGCCCCGGGATTCAGGCAGGCGATAACGTTGCCGTGGACGTCGGTGGTCACCTCGTCGGACGCATCCTTGAGATATTCCCGGACGACGGCCTGGGCGCGCTGCTCGAAGCCCGACGGGCTCGGCACCGAAAGCAGCTCTTCGAGGAAGGCAAGGCTCTGTTTTCTCATTTTGTGACTCCTAATTGCTTTAAGTAAAAAACCCCCGGTTTCCCCGGAGGCTCCTTAGGCATCCGCGCCGGCGGTGCTTCAGCCGCTGATCTGCTCGATGGTTCGCAGGACGTCCACGCGGGAGTCCTGGATAAACTCCTCCATCCGTTCCCACGTGAAGTGCTCCATACGCGGCAGGAGGTCGGAGCCCATAGTCTTTCGAACTGTCTCGAATGCTACGTGGTTTTCCGTGAGGATCTCCGCCCAGCCCCGGGAACGCTGGTCGGCGATTTCGTCCTCGCTCATTTCCGTGGACTGGTTAGCAAAAAACGAGCGCCCGTACAGGCGAAACTTGACGCGCTGGTGGAGCGGGAGCGTGTTGAAGAGGTATTCGTAAAACTGGTCGCTGGCCGTGCTGCCGATAATGACCATATCGTACTTGGCGGCAAGGTCGCCGATGACCCTGCCGTTTAGGGCCTGCCTGCGCTTGCCGCGCTTGACGACCTCCGTGCGGAGGGGCTTGCTTGTCGGTAATACAGCAATCTTCGCCATACCACGCCCCCCGGTACTCGTGCGTTCGATAAACTCCGGTTACGCGCTGCCCTGTCGAAAAGACCCGTAGGGGCGCGATTCATCGCGCCCGTGACGTCGGCTGTGTGCAGAAAAACCACGAGTTTTCCGAAATCCACTGGTGGACAAGCCACCAGTGCCACACTGTTCTCGGCAGAGCAACTATATGCTGAATTTTATGGTCCGCAACGCGCAATGTCAACCGAATAAGCTTCTTTTCTTCGAAGACTCCTTGCGGGCCTTTTCCCTGGCCGCCCGGCGCATTGACGCCTCATAAACCTCGCGCTTGAGCTTTTCGTACTGTTTCTCATCAATGAGGCCGGCCTTCTTCATACTTTCCAGCTGGGCCGTCGTGTGGACAGCGTCCGCCGCTTCGTCCGTGTCGTCTTCGTTGGTAAAGAGCCACTTGCGCAGCAGCAATATCCCGTAATAGCCC
>JAGHCE010000046.1 GCA_021160625.1 Planctomycetota bacterium
ATCAGGTCGTTTATGACGTCTCCGAGGTACGTTTCCGGAGTGCGCACTTCAAGCTTCATTACGGGCTCGAGAAGAACCGACTGCGCCTCGTCGAGCGCCGCGCGGAAGGCCATCCCGGCCGCGGCCGAGAACGCTATCACCGACGAGTCCGTCGCATGATACTTCCCATCGAGAAGTATGGCCCTCATCTGCACCACGGGATAGCCCGCCACCCCCCCGGCCTGCGCCGCATCGACAAGGCCCCTCTCAACGGCCGGTATATACTCGACAGGCACCGCCCCGCCGGTTATCTTGCTCTCGAACTCGACGCCTGCAACTTCCGGCGCAGGTTCAAAGCGCACCTTGACAACCCCGTACTGGCCGTGCCCGCCCGTCTGCCTGACGAACTTGCCCTCGACGGTCACCGGCGCCAGTATCGTCTCCTTGTATGCGACTTTCGGCTCGCCGAAGCGTGCCTCGACACCGTACTCGCGCTGCATCCGGTTTTTTATAACCTCGAGGTGCAGCTCGCCCATCCCGGAGACGATCATCTGGCCCGTATCCTCGTCCATCCTCCGGCGGAAGGTCGGGTCCTCGCGGCTCATCCTGGCCAGCGTCTCAGCCAGAAGGTCCCTGTCGGCAAGCGTCCGGGGCTCAACGGCCATCGAAAGCACGGTGTCTGGAAAACTGATATTCTCCAGGACAATCTGGTGCGCCTGCTCGCAGAGCGTGTCGCCGGTCGTCGTGTTCTTCAGGCCCACCGCGGCGACGATGTCCCCGGCCTCGGCCGCCTCGATGCGAATCCGCTCGTCCGCGTGCATCAGCCACAGCCTGGTCACGGACGTTCTCTGCCGCTTCACGGAGTTCCACAGCCTGGCCCCCGTGGACATCTTCCCGGAATAGACGCGCACGTATGTCAGGTCCCCGTGCTGGTCGGCCGTTATCTTGAACGCAATCGCCGCAAGCGGCTCGCTGCGGTCGCAATGCCTCTGTTCGTTCTTGCCGGTCTTCGGGTGGACGCCGGTAACCGGAGGCCTGTCGACGGGAGCAGGCAGGTACTCGCAGACCGCGTCCATAAGCGGCTGAATCCCCGTGTTCTTGAGCGCCGACCCGCACATCACCGGCACGGCGGCGCTTGCCAGGGTGGCCCTGCGCAGCGCGGAGGCGATGTCACTGGATGAGACGTGCCCTGAAAGGTATTTCTCCATCAGTTCATCGTCGACGTCGCAGACAGCTTCGATCGACTCCTCCCGCGCCACTTCAGCCGCGTCGAGATCGTCTTCGGGTATGGCCTCCAAGTGGTACCGCCTCCCCTGGGACTCGTCGTCAAAATACACCGCTTTCATCCGAATAAGATCGATTATTCCGCGAAACTCGGCCTCGGCACCGATCGGCAGGGTCACCACCACGGGCCGCGCACCGAGCTTATCGCGGATTTGTCCGAGCACCCTCTGAAAATCCGCCCCCATGCGATCCATCTTGTTTATAAAGGCAATCCTCGGCACGCCGTACTTATCCGCCTGGTGCCAGACCGTCTCCGACTGCGCCTCCACCCCCTCGACGGCCGAAAACACCACCACCGCCCCGTCGAGGACCCTCAGCGACCTTTCCACCTCCGCCGTGAAGTCCACGTGCCCGGGGGTGTCGATAATGGTTATCTCGAAATCCCGCCACAGGATCGTCGTCGCCGCCGAGGTGATAGTGATGCCCCTGGCCTGTTCGTCGGCCATCCAATCCATCGTCGCAGTGCCGTTGTCGACCTCTCCCATCCGGTGCTCCTTGCCGGTGTAGAAGAGGACCCTTTCGGTCACCGTGGTCTTTCCCGCGTCGATGTGCGCAATGATGCCGATATTACGGCGCTTTTCGACGGGCGGCCTGGTTGTGCTGAAATCAGACATATTTATCTTCGTTCCGGGGGAATTTCCGGTCGATTTTTTTCAAAAGACAAGAGACGCGAACGCGAAACCCACAGTCAGGAAGGCAACCGGCGCCCACCTTGTGTTGTGCGTCTCGTATAGGGTTGGGGTGACAAGGTCAGCGCCAGGCGAAATGAGCGAAGGCCTTGTTGGCCTCGGCCATCCTGTGCGTGTTCTCCCGCGTTGCAACGGCCGCGCCTTCTTTGTTGTACGCCGAGACGAACTCGTCGGCAAGGCGATTGCACATCGGGCGGCCCTTCCTCGCCCGCGCCGCCTGCAGAATCCACCGGATGGAAAGTGCCTGCTGCCGCTTGTGGTTGACTTCCATCGGCACCTGGTAGGTCGAGCCGCCCACGCGCTTTGAGCGCACTTCGAGAAGCGGCTTCACGTTATTGATCGCCTTCTCGAAAACCTCCAGCGGCTCCCTGTCCTTTATCCTTGTGGAGATTATCTCCATAGCATCGTAGAAAACCCTCAACGACGTCGCCTTTTTCCCGCCGTGCATAAGGCAGTTGACGAACTTCGAGACGAGTTTGCTGTTGTACCGGGGATCTCCCACGAGCATCTTAACACTTGCCGTCGGCTTCTTGGCCATACCCACTTCTCCAACAGACTGCTACTAACCTCTAACCTCTCATCGAGGTTCCCATAAGGCACAGTATTTACTTGGGCGCCTTCGCCCCGTACTTGCTGCGGCTCTTCCTGCGACCCTCAACCCCGGCACAGTCGAGCACGCCTCGCACTACGTGATACTTCACGCCCGGCAGGTCGCGCACGCGCCCGCCCCTGACGAGCACTATCGAGTGCTCCTGCAGGTTGTGGCCCTCGCCGGGGATGTAGGCGGTAATCTCCTTGCCGTTTGAAAGGCGGACCCTGGCGATCTTGCGAAGCGCGGAGTTGGGCTTCTTCGGCGTCAGCGTTCTGACCGTCAGGCACACGCCGCGTTTCTGGGGGCACCTGTCCAGGACGGGAGCCTTGCTTTTCTTCTTTGTGACCTTGCGGCCCATTCTGACCAATTGATTGATAGTCGGCATACTTCCTCCGAATTCTCTTTAAGCCAGCTTCCTGGCCTCCCTGGCAAGCCTCCGGTCAAGCTCCGCATCGTCCACTTCTTCGACGGCTTCCTTTTCCGGCTCGACAAGCGGCGCATTCTTTTTGACAACCGAATTGTAGTAATCGTGGAAGCCCGTTCCGGCGGGTATCAAGTGTCCAAGGATAACGTTTTCCTTGAGACCTTCAAGCGTGTCGACCCTCCCGGCCAGGGCCGCCTCCGTGAGCACCTTGGTGGTCTCCTGGAAACTCGCCGCCGAGATGAAACTATCCGAAAGCAGCGCCGCTTTCGTAATGCCCAACAGCTGCGGCCTCGCCGTCCCCGGCTTGGAGCCCCTGCCCCTGACCGCGTCGTTCTCGTCGACGAATGCCAGCTTGTCGACCACCTGGCCCGGCAGGAATTTCGTCTCTCCCGGGCTTTCCACCACCACGCGGCGCATCATCCTCGATATCATAACCTCGATGTGCTTGTCGTCGATCTTGACATTCTGGCTGCGGTAGACATTCTGAACCTCCTTCAAGAGATACCGCTGGAGCTCCTCGTCGCCCGTGATGCGCAGAATGTCCTGCAGGACCAGCGGCCCCTCGACCAGCGCTTCGCCTGCCTTGACCTGGTCACCCGTGTGCACCCTCAGGTGCCTGCCGTGCGGCACGAGATGCTCTCTCTCCATCCCGGACTCACTGCGCACCACGAGGGTCCTCTTGCCCCGCCGCTTGGTTTCCTTGAGCTCCACGACGCCGTCAATCTCGCTTATTACGGCGGGCTCCTTCGGACGCCTGGCCTCGAAAAGCTCCGTCACCCTCGGCAGGCCGCCCGTAATGTCCTGCGTACCCATCACCTCCCGCGGCACCTTCGCCAGGAGCGTACCCGGCGTGATCTCCTGCCCGTCACTGACCTCGAGGTTCGCACGCTCCGGAATCGGGTAGAGTCCCAGAATCTTGCCTGTCTTGTCCTCGACGATGATCTGCGGGTGCAGGTCTCCCTTGTGTTCGACGATCACCTTGCGCCGCACGCCGCTGCCAGCGTCGACCTCCTCGCGCATCGTCTCGCCTTCGACGATTTCATCGAACCTGATTCGGCCTGCCATCTCCGCCAGGATCGGGATGTTGTGCGGGTCCCAGTTGCAAAGCGGCGTGCCGCTCTTGACCTTCTGCCCTTTGGCGACATGGACTATCGCTCCCGATGGTATGCTGTGCGACTCCAGCTCCCGACCCTTCTGGTCGAGGATCACAATCTTCCCGTTGCGGTTGAGGACCACTTGGTCGCCCTTGGCGTTTTCGACGACGCGCAGGCCTTCAAAGGCCACCTTGCCGGGCCTGCCCACATTCGCCTGGTTTTCGGCCACCGATCGGCTGGCCGTACCGCCTATGTGGAAGGTCCGCAGCGTAAGCTGCGTGCCGGGCTCGCCGATGGACTGCGCCGCAATGATACCCACCGCCAGTCCCTTCTCGACGAGTTTGCCCCGCGCGAGGTCCATCCCGTAGCACTTGGCGCAAATGCCCCTGCGGCTTTCACAGGTAAGCGGGGAGCGGACCCTGACTTTCTCGTAGCCGAGTTCCTCTATCCTGCGCGCCTTCTCCGGCGTGATAATCTCGTTTTCCTCGACGACCACCTCGTCGGTCACCAGGTTGACTATCGCGTCCCTGGCCGTACGCCCCACGATGACCTCCGCGAGGCTTGTCTCCACTTTCTCGCCCTTGTAGACCACGGACTTGGGAATGCCGGCCGCCGTGCCGCAGTCATCCTCGGTGACGACGACGTTCTGCGCCACGTCCACCAGCTTGCGCGTGAGGTACCCGCTGTCGGCGGTCTTTATCGCCGTGTCGGCCAGACCCTTCCTGGCACCGTGCGTCGACGAGAAATATTCCAGCACCGAGAGCCCCTCGCGGAAGTTCGCGAGAATGGGCGTCTCGATAATCTTGCCGGAGGGTTTCGCCATAAGGCCGCGCATCCCCGCCAGCTGCCGGACCTGGTCTGCGCTGCCGCGAGCTCCCGAAGCGCTCATCATATAGATGGGGTTGAGGTAGGGCTTGCCGTTGCGCTTCTCTTCCTTGAGGCCTTTCATCATCGCCTCGCCGACGAGCTCCCTGGCGTGCGTCCAGGCATCGACCACCTGGTTGTAGCGCTCGCCCTCGGTGATGGCGCCCTTCTCGTAAAGCCGCTGCGCCTTGTACACTTCTTTCTTCGTCTTCTCGATGATCGTCTGCTTCTCGTTTTTTTTTTTCAAGCAGACGTCGGCATACGAGATTCCGGCCTTCGTGGCTTCCTTGAAACCCAGAGCCTTCACGTTGTCCAAAAGCTTTATCGTCGCCTGGCGCCCCGCAACAAGGTAGCAGTCGTGAATGACCCGGGATACGCCCCTCGTGTCCACCGCGAAATTGTAGAAAGCCATTCCTTCGGGCAGCACATCGTTGAGGATGACCCTGCCGACCGTCGTCTCGATAATGTCGTCGCCGGAGACCTCGGCGCCCTCGTCGTCCCTTATCCGCTTGCCGGGAAGGCGGGTCTTTACCTTCGCGTGGATGTTGATCTTGCCGAAGGCATATGCAAGAAGCATCTCCTGCGTACCATAGAAAACCTTGCCCTCTCCCTTTTCGCCGGGAACCGCCACCGTCAGGAAGTATATCCCCAGAACCATATCCTGGCTCGGCGAGATAATCGGCGCACCCGAAGCGGAGCTGAAAATGTTCTGCGTCGACATCATAAGCATCCGGGCTTCCGTCTGCGCCTCGATCGACAGCGGCAGGTGAACGGCCATCTGGTCACCGTCGAAGTCAGCGTTAAATGCTGTACACACCAACGGATGCAACTGAATAGCCTTACCCTCAATTAGGACCGGCTCGAAAGCCTGGATGCCCAGTCTGTGCAGGGTCGGCGCACGGTTCAACAT
>JAGHCE010000238.1 GCA_021160625.1 Planctomycetota bacterium
GATCGAGATGCGGCAGGAACCGGGATCCACGGTGCGGGTGCGCATTATGCGGCCGGGAAGCCGTGAACCGTTCGAGGTTGACGTTACGGTGGGGGCGGCCTCCGGCGCCGGGCACGAGCCGGAGGATCTTTCCTGGCGGGGGATGCGTCTGGAGCCTCTTTGTGACGCGATGCGCAGGGAGTTCGGCACGCATTACCGCGAGGGGGTGGTGGTTGTGGACATTGCGGCAAGCGGCAACGCGTATCGCGCCGGGCTGCGCAGGGGGGACGTGATAGTCGAGATAAACAACGTGATGGTCAAGACGCTCGGCGATTTTCGGACGGCCGTGGCGAAGATACCCGCAGCCAACGTAGTGAGAGTGCGCACGACAACAGGCATCGGACACATCCAGGGGGAGACCCGCGCAGAATGAAGACCGACGAAATCCGCGAGAGATATCTCGAATACTTCAGGAAAAACGAGCACACGCTCGTGGTCAGCGACAGCCTGGTTCCGACGAACGATCCCAGCCTCCTTTTCACCGGAGCCGGGATGAACCAGTTCAAGGATTCCTTCCTCGGCACCGGCAAGAAGGAATGCACGCGCGCCGTATCCTGCCAGAAGTGCCTCAGGACAGGTGACATCGAGAACGTCGGGCGGACCGCCGCGCACCATACCTTTTTTGAAATGCTGGGCAATTTCTCGTTCGGCGATTATTTCAAGAGAGAGGCGATACGCTGGGCGTGGGACTTCCTCGTTACCCAGATGCAGATACCCCCCGAGCGCCTCAGCATCTCGGTGTACGAGGACGACGAGGAGGCATACGCAATCTGGGCAGACGAGGTGGGTGTCCCGGCGGCCCGGATATACCGTTTCAACGCGAAGGAAAACTTCTGGCCCGCCAACGCCGTTGAGGACGGCCCCAACGGCCCCTGCGGCCCCTGCAGCGAGATATTCTACGACCACGGTGAGTCAACCGGCTGCGGCCGCAGCGACTGCGATCCTTCCTGCGACTGCGACCGGTTCGTCGAGATTTGGAACCTCGTATTTACGCAGTTCGAGAGGCTCGACGGCGGCGTGCTGACGGACCTTCCCCAGAAGAATATCGACACCGGGATGGGCCTCGAGCGGATGGCGGCGGTGATGCAGGGAAAGCCGAGCAACTTCGAAATCGACATTTTTGAGCCCGTCATCGATGAAATCTGCCGCTTGACCGGTGGGCGGTACGGCCGGGACAAGGGTACCGACAGCCGGATGAGGCGCATAGCCGACCACGCCCGCGCGGCCGTCTTCGTGATATCCGACGGCGTGCTGCCGGCCAACGAGGGGCGCGGCTACGTGCTGAGAAGACTTTTGCGCCGCGCCGTCTCGGACGGCATTGCGGTTGGGGCCGAAGGGGCTTTCCTCTACAGAATGGTCCCGGTAATTGCGGACGTGATGAAGGTCCCGTACCCGGAGCTTGTAGCGAGGCGCGAGAACATCGCCAGGCAGATAAAGGCCGAGGAGGAGCGTTTTGGCGAGACCCTGGCCGCCGGCGGCGAGATGATCGAGGATCTCTTCGCCCGGATGGAGGCAAAGGACCGCAAGGTGGTCTCCGGCGACGAGGCGTTCCGGCTTTACGACACGTACGGATACCCGCTTGAATTCCTCGTCGAGCGCGCGGCGGCGCGCGGTTTCCAGGTGGATGCGGCCGGGTTCGAAAACGAGATGAGCGCACAGCGCGAACGTGCCCGCTCGGCGTCGAAGATCGCCGGGGACATCTTCGCGGCGGCCAAGAGCCCCGTTCACGACTTAGCCTCGAAGGTTCCTTCGACACGGTTTGTCGGCTACGAGAAGACACGCGTGGAAACGAAGGTCGTCGGCATAATCAAGGGTGACTCCCTGGCCGACGAGGCGGGGGAAGCCGACGAGCAAGTGGCCCTCGTTCTCGAGGCGAGCCCCTTCTACGCCGAGTCCGGCGGCCAGGTGGGGGATATGGGCGTTATACGCGGTGACGGCTTCGTTTTCGAGGTCGCCGACACGCACAAGGGCGAGGGGCTGTTTCTGCACGTGGGCCGCTTGGAGCGCGGCCGGGTGATGACGGGGGCGGCGGTGGTGGCCGAGATAGACTTCCAGAGACGCCTGGACATTATGCGTAACCACACCGCGACGCATCTTCTGCACTACGGGCTGCGCAAGCGCCTGGGCACCCACGTGGAGCAGGCCGGCTCCCTGGTTGCGCCGGAGAGGCTGCGGTTCGACTTCACGCACTTCCAGGCGATGCGCAAGGAGGAAATCCGTGACGTCGAGCACATAGTGAACGGCGTCATCGCCGACAACCTGCCGGTGAGCACCTGCCAGACGAGCCTCGAAGAGGCCCGCAAAGACGGTGTTATCGCCCTCTTCGGCGAAAAGTACGGTGAGACGGTCCGCGTCGTGCGCGTCGGGGAGGTTTCGGCGGAGCTTTGCGGTGGGACCCACCTGGACAGGGCCGGCTCGATAGGGTTTTTCAAGATAATCTCGGAGGAATCGGTTGCCGGCGGCGTGCGCAGGATAACGGCCGTGACGGGCGCCGCGGCACTCGAGGAGGTTCACAGGCTTGAGGACCGGCTTGACGAGATATCGGATGTCCTCGATGCGCCGCGCGCGCGGCTCGTGGAGAGGTCGCGGGAGGTGGTCGGCGAGGCCAAGAGGCTCCGCAAGGAGATTGAGGGCGCCGCCGCTTCGAAGGCGTCTTCGGCTGCGAAGGACCTTTTGTCCTCGGTCGTGGATCTTGCCCATATGCGGGTGCTGGTCAAGCGGGTCGACGGCCTGGGGGCAAACGACCTGCGGCGGCTGCTCGACGGCCTCAAGGGAGAGGACGGGCTCGTGACGGTTTTGGGCTCGGTGACGAACGGCAAGCCGTTTCTCATCGGCCGTGTCAGCGCCGACCTTGTGGGCGAGGGGCTAAGCGCAGCGGCCATTGTGAAGGAGGCGGCCGCCGAGATAGAAGGCGGCGGCGGCGGCAGGCCCGAGATGGCCCAGGCCGGCGGCAAGGACGCTTCGGGGATGGATCGCGCGCTTGAAAAGGCCCTCGGCGCTCTGAAAACAGCCGACGGCGGGATGTCGGGGGGCTGAAGCACCCTGTTGTGGAAGGCCGTTTTCGCTTGACAGGGAGCCTGGAGACACTAAAATACGCCCCTTTTACGAGTTTTTCCGCGGTTTGTGTGTGGAGACAACGATGCCTCTTCCTAAGAGAAGACATTCGAAAAGCCGCAGCGCCAAGAAACGTGCGAACGACTTCGTGAAAGCTGCGGGGACGTCTCTTTGCCCCCATTGCGGCCACACAAAGCTGCCGCACCGCGTATGCGGTAACTGCGGTTATTACAGGGACAAAGAAGTCGTTGCCTTCGAGGAATAATCGGTTATGAGAATAGCCGTCGATGCGATGGGCGGCGACCACGCGCCGGGGAAAATCGTTCAGGGGGCACTTGATGCCGCTGGCTGTTTTGACGGTGTCGAGGTCTTGCTGGCCGGTGTTCCCGCCCTAATGAAGCCTTTCCTGCCGGAAACCATTCCCTCAAACGTCGAGATCATCGGCTGCGAGGAAATCGTGGAGATGGACGAGCCTCCGGTTGAGGCCATCAAGGGCAAGAAGGACTCGTCCCTGCGCAGGATTTTCGAGATGGTGGGGGCCGGCAAGGCCGACGCGGCGGTTTCGGCCGGAAACACCGGTGCAACCGTTGCGGCCGCCTCTATGCTGGTCGGGCCGCTTGAAGGCTGCAGGAGGCCGGGGATCGCGGCGCCGTTTCCGGCCAAGGGTAGGCACACGATCGTCATCGACGTGGGGGCGAACATTTCCCCCCGGCCGGTTCACCTTTTGCAGTACGCGGTTATGGCGCGGCTTTTTGCGCGGGAGATCGTGGGGACCGCCGATCCGAAGGTGGGCCTCTTGAATGTCGGCCAGGAGCCGGGCAAAGGCACGCACCTTGTGAGAGTCGTGCACGACCTCCTGGCGGAGAATATCGAAGGCTTCGTGGGTAATGTCGAGGGCCGCGACATCTTCGACGGCTCCGTGGACGTCGTCGTATGCGACGGCTTTGTGGGAAACGCCCTTATGAAATGTATTGAGGGTTACTCGGCGTATCTCTTCTCGACGCTCGTTGCCAACATTTCCGCGAACCTGCCCGATAACCATAGCAGGCTCACCGGGTTCATACAGGATTTCATCGCCAACAACGATTACAGGGAATACGGCGGCGCGCCGCTTTTGGGGATAGGGGCGCCCGTGATAATCGCGCACGGCTCGTCGGACGCGACCGCGATAAGCAATGCAATCAGGGTTGCGCGTGACTGTGGGGCCACAGACGTCAACCGGCTGATGGTCGAGGCGCTGCGGGATCTGGATTCCAGAACAGGGAGAGAAGACAACCGATGAGCGCTCTGCGATCTGTGCGAATCAGCGGCACGGGAAGTTTCCTGCCCGAAAAAGTCCTGACGAACCACGACCTCGAGAAGATGGTGGACACCTCCGACGAGTGGATAACCACGCGCACCGGGATCAAAGAGCGGCACATCGCCGCTGACGATGTCGCCACAAGTGACCTAGCGGCTGAGGCCTCCAGGAGGGCGCTTGAGGATGCCGGCCTTACGCCGGAGGACATTGACCTCATCATTGTGGCCACGATAACTCCCGATACCCCGCTGCCTTCTTGCGCCTGCTGGCTTCAGGCAAAAATCGGAGCGCTAAACGCCGGGGCACTCGATGTCAGCGCCGCGTGCTCGGGCTTTGTCTACGGCGCCAACATCGCATGGCAGTTTGTGCGCACTGGAGTCTACGACAACGTTCTCGTCATCGGTGCGGAGACACTCAGCAAGTTCACCAACTGGGAAGACAGGACGTCGTGCATACTCTTCGGTGACGGTGCGGGAGCGGCGGTGTTTTCGCCTTCCGACGACGCCGCAAGCGAGATTCTCTACGGTACGATGGGCGCGGACGGGCGCGGAGCCGAAATTATGATAACACCTGCGGGCGGGTCCAGAAAACCCGCATCCCAAGAGACCGTCGATAACAAGGAACACTGTATGGTCGTCCGAGGCAGGGAAACCTACAAGTTCGCCGTGCAGAAGATGGCCGATCTCGTCGCCGACGGCCTCGAGAAGGTGGGCCTGACGTCCGACCAGCTGCGCTGGATAATTCCTCACCAGGTCAACATCCGGATACTCGAAGCCGCCGTCAAGCGGCTTGGGATACCGCTCGACGACATCTACATCAACATTGACCGCGTCGGAAACACCTCCGCCGCCTCCGTGCCGATCGCCCTGGATGAAGCCAGCCGCAAGGGCCTCTTGAAGCGAGGCGACAACATTGCGCTGGTGGCGTTCGGCGGCGGCCTTTCCTGGGCCTCGATGATGCTGAGGTGGTAATGGGCGATCCGGTAGTGCTCTTCCCCGGCCAGGGGGCCCAGTTTGTCGGGATGGGCCGGGACATCTACGAGAAATCGTCTGCCGGACGTGGAGTTTTCGACCGGGCCGACGAGGTCCTTCCTTTTTCGCTTACGAAGATCATTTTCGAAGGGCCCGAAGAGAAGATGACCGAAACGGATATCTCCCAGCCGGCGATACTGGCGACGAGCATAGCCGTGGCCGAGGCGGCGCGCGAGGCCGGCTGGCCGGGCCGGGCCCGGGCGGCCGCGGGGCTCTCGCTGGGAGAATACACGGCGCTTGTCTTTGCAGGAGCGCTTTCCTTCGAGGACGCCGTGATGCTCGTTTATAAGCGGGGAATGTATATGCGCGAGGCGGGCCGTGAAAATCCGGGAGGGATGCTCTCGGTAATCGGCTTGGACGAAAAGACCGTGCTCGGTATCGTGGAAGAGGCCTCGTCTGAGGGCGTCGTGTGTGCAGCGAACCTCAACTGCCCCGGGCAGGTGGTCCTCTCCGGCAAGATGCCGGCGCTCGAGAAAGCCAAGAAGCTGGCCGCCGACCGCGACGCGTTGAAGACGATATTCCTCAAGGTTGCAGGCGCCTTTCATTCGCCGCTTATGAAGCCGGCCGCCGACCGCTTGGCCGCCGACCTTGAAGAGACCGATGTCAGCACTCCCAGCGTGCCGGTCATCGCCAACGTCACGGCCGACTATGTCAGCGATCCCGGCGAGATTCGCCGGCGCCTCCTGGAGCAGCTCACCTCGTCGGTTTTGTGGAAAAAATCGATGGAGAGGTTGCTGGCCGAAGGGGTTTCCGGCTTCGTTGAGATGGGCCCCGGAAGGGTGCTTACCGGCCTTATGCGGCGGATTCGGCGAAAAGCGGCCATCTCGGCGGTGGGTGATATGGACGCGGCGCGGGGGCTTGCCGAGGAGCCCACAGACCCCCGCTGAAGAAAACCTTGACATAAATGGGCCCATCTTGTAGATTTTTCGAGCCTTGAGGGTGCGGCGCACCGAGCGTCGGACACGGGGTTGTGCGGGTTGTGAGGGGATACCGAGACCTCTTGAAAGGAGGACTGGAAGTGGCTGAGACGGACAAGAAGGTCATTGAGATTGTCAGCGAGCAGTTGGGTGTTTCCGCCGATGAGATAAAGATGGAGACATCCTTTGTCAACGACCTCGGCGCGGACAGCCTGGATACGGTTGAGCTCGTTATGGAGTTCGAGGACGAGTTCGACATCAACATCCCCGACGAAGACGCCGAGAAAATCCAGAGTGTCGGTGACGCGGTCAAGTACATTACCGAACACGCGGGCTAAATGAGTAGACGCCGCGTTGCCATCACGGGTCTCGGTGCCGTCACGCCCCTGGGCCTCAACGTCGCGGACTACTGGCAGGGTCTCGTTTCGGGCAGGTCCGGGATAGGTGGGATTACTGCTTTCGATGCGTCCGCCTACACCAGCCGCATTGCCGGTGAGGTGACGGGTTTTTCTTCCGGCGACTACTTCGACGTGCGCCTCAGCAAGCGGCTGGACCGCTTTTCCCAATTCACGATGGTCGCCGCCGTCGAGGCCGTCGAGGATGCCGGCATCGACTTTGCCGGCGAGGACCCACGCCGCTGCGGTGCGCTTATCGGCAGCGGCATCGGGGGCCTGCGGGAAATCGAGACGCAGTACGACCGGCTGCTTAAGCGTGGCCCGGGCAAGATTTCCCCCTTTATGATCCCGAAGCTGATGATGAACGCCGCTGCGGGACAGCTGGCCATCTATTTCGGCCTGCGCGGGCCGAGTATGGCCATTGCATCGGCCTGCGCGTCGGCCACTCACACCATCGGCGAGGCGGCCTGGATAATAAGGCGCGGCGACGCCGATTGTGTCCTTGCAGGCGGCTCAGAGGCCGCCATCACGCCGCTGGGCCTGGGGGGGTTTTGTGCCTTGAAAGCCCTTTCGACGAGAAACGACGAGCCCGAGCGCGCATCGCGCCCCTTTGATGCTGAGCGAGACGGCTTTGTACTGGGCGAGGGTGCGGCGGTCCTCGTTATGGAGGAGTGGGAGCACGCCCGCGCCAGGGGAGCCGATATCTACGCGGAGCTGGCCGGCTACGGCGCAAGCGACGATGCCTACCACCTTACCGCGCCGGATCCGAAGGGCGCCGGGGCGGCCGAGGCGATAGAAAATGCCCTTGCCGATGCAGCTCTTGCCCCCGAAGCCGTCACCTACATCAACGCCCACGGTACTGCGACGCCGTTCAACGACGCGATGGAAACCCAGGCCATAAAGCGGGCCTTCGGCGAGAGCGCGCGCAAGGTCACCATCTCGAGCACGAAGTCGATGACGGGGCACCTGTTGGGGGCCTCCGGCGCGGTTGAACTGGTCGCGGCGGCAATGGCGATCAGGAAGTCCGTCGTGCCGCCTACGGCAAACCTCGAAAAC
>JAGHCE010000107.1 GCA_021160625.1 Planctomycetota bacterium
ATGTATACTCTCCCACGTCAAACATAGACCAGTACTCATCACGACCCGCGAAATACCTGGCGAGAGCCTTTCTTGCCCGAAGCTGTTTCTCAAAGCGAGAGAGGTATGACCACGTCTTTGGATACTTGTGTTGGAGCACCTTCCGCTCTATACCCCGTCGTGTCACAGCATCTTGCACCATCAGGATGTAGGAGGAAACGGACGCAGACCATCGTGAAATATCTCGCTGAAAAAGAAGGGGGTAGAGAAGGTCTGGCTCAAGAGCAGCCTGTACTTTTTCGACCTTGCGCTTGGCGGTTTCCGTGATGTTGGCGACCATTACCAGGCCGCCCGGTCGCTTCCCTATGAGATCTACCCAATAGACGCCAGACGCCCCACCTGTATTGGCGCCCTCATGTGCCGCATACTGTGATGGCTTCAAGAGTTTCCGAAGTGAGCTGATTGCAAGCCTCCGGCCAGTGATCCACGAGGATGTCTTGTCTTCAGGGTCCACTGGCTGAGCATGCCAGACGCGAAATGTAATCTTCTCGGCCGTTACTTCCTCATAGGGAGTGTCGAAACCGATTGCACTGCCTCGCCCACTGCGGCGCTTTTTCCAGTACTGGTAGGAAACCGGGTACCGCACGGATCGTCCTTTTGCGAAGACAGCGACGGCAGTGCGGTTCGTAGCACCCTCGAACGGCTTCAGCTCGACCATGTCTTCCACCACCAAAGGACCAAATGAAGCCTTGTCGGGAAGCAAGAACCGGCGGAAGCCCTGCCCCGCGCCGGTTGTCTTGAAAAGGCTTTGAGAAAGAACGAACCCGAGCTTGCCACCCCGCCGAAGGTACTTGTCCACGGCGACGTAAGTCATCAGCATGGAAATGTCTTTCTTCCCTTTGCCGAGGATCGTGTCCATGCCACCGTGAGGAAACAGGCCGTAGTGCTCCCACAAGGGCTTCGTCTGCAGGCGATAGTCGTCGGGCAGGCTCTCCCAGTTCACCCAGGGTGGATTGCCGACGATGTAGTGACACGGTTCGATGAAAAGGGGCGCGAAAGCGTTCTTGATGATGCGGGCCCAAACGCCATTGAGCCCCTGGTCGTGCAGCTCGCGGAGCTGCTTATAGAGACCGCACAGGTCGCCTCGCGCTTCCTCGAGTTCCTCCGGTTGAAGATGGGCGTGCTCGGCCAAGCGGGCAAGCAAAACTTCTTCGCTGATGCCGGTTTCAACGGCCTCGTCGAGAACATTCGCAAGCGCGTCCATCCGCTCCCGCTCGGCAAGAACATAGGGGACGCGGAACTCGCCGACAGCCGTCTTAAGCGGGTACACGTCCCCCGTGAAAAGATCAGATCCGCGGGATGGCGTGAGCACCGAGTCGGCCTGGTAAATGGGAATGTCAATGTCGCCTTCCCTTGTCTTGAGCAAATCCCCAAGGGCCAGGATATAGTTCGTTCTAGCAGCAATGACGGCAAGCGGATTGAGGTCGAATCCGATGATGTTGTGAAGGATTTTCTTGAGAGTTTCTTTTGGAGAGAGTTTCCTCTTTACCATTCGCTGCTTGATGTACTTGATAAGAATGACCAAAAACGTTCCCGAGCCGCAGGCCGGATCAAGAACTCGCTTATCAGCATCGCCAAGATTCGCCTTGCCCAGCGTTTGGATGATGAGCCGTTCCGCCAGCCAGTCCGGTGTGTAGTACTCGCCGAGGTCGTGACGGATTTCGCGGGGCAGCAGGTAGTGATAGAGCTTCTTCAGCAGGTCGCGGGCGTTCTCCGGTGCAAGTTCCAGCGTGCCTGGGTCATACTCGGAAAGACGACGTACCAATTCGCCCACCGCCTCCTCAATGTCGTCGTCCCAGGCCGCCAAGTACCAACCGAAGAAATCGCCTTCCAGGAAGTTACGAATGCCGTATTCCTTGAAGATGCCGCCGCGTTCAAGGTCAGCAAGGGCCTCACGCAGGTTCTCTCCTTCCTTTCCGGCAAGTACCGAAAGCGGTGCTGACGAACCACCGGCAAACCGCGCCGCTGCGAGCGATGCCACGAGCTTGATGAGAAGAGCATAGTAGGTGTGAAGTGCGAAGAAGACCTTCGGGGCCTCAGCATACTTCGGATCAAGCCCCATGCCCTTCACGAAGATACGGAACTCTTCCTTGCTCTCGATTCGCTCAGCCCACTCCTTGTAGTCAGTGGCCTCACTGAAGAAAAGCCGCCATTGCTCGAAGAGCTTCTGCACCAACGGATGCTTACTACTGTGGAGCGCCGTATAGAGCGCCCGTACAGCTCGCTGAGCACGAAGCGTGCGCGGGCCGAAATCCTCCACAAGGTTTTCTGGAACGAGCGCGGCCCCAGCAGAAAGCGAATAGAGAAGCCGCAGGAACCGTTCCGTGGACGCCGCGTTGACAGGCATAGGGTCGTCAACGGACCAACCTTCGCCAACGCGTCGTACGAAGATGAAATAGAAACCATCCGTGGCCACGCCCGCGAGACGTTGAGCCTCACGACGCTCTCGCTTGGCCACATCGAGGATATAGTGTTTGACCTGTTGGATGACGTCCTGATTGGAGCGACCGAGATTCGTTTTCCTGATAACGCCCGGGCGCTTGTACTCTAGGACGAGCCGATTGTAGACCGAATCCACACGACCACGAGCAACAGAGAATTCATCACGGGGAATGATTTGAAGATCCGCCGCAGATCCGGCTTCCTCGAAAATGCGGGCGGCTTCACGACGGAAATCGGCCTCGGTGCCGCCACGCCTAGCGGCCTGCAAGAGCTGTCTGGCAACGATAGGCGCTTGGTCTGCAGCTATTCTCTCGATATCAGTGCTCATGTTCCTGAATTTCCTCTGCCGTGTTTCTTGTGTTCAGGGTGCTGCCTGAGCCAATCGTCAACGGCGCTTTTGTGAAAGCGCCACTGCTTCCCGACCTTCTGGCCAGGAAGACCGCCTCGTTGAACCAATTTGTAGAGCGTGGACTTGGAGACCCTCAAATAGTCCGCCAACTCGTTCAGACACATCACCTCAGGGGGGCCGTCCGCCATCCGCCTGCTCCTCGATACATGAAAGACCAACGAACTACAGGCCACGCCGTGTATTGTCCGTATCTATCCGTTTCCGTCAAGCAGAATCCTGCGGTGGCCGCAAATCACGTTTGCACAGAAGAAAGCGCAGGTGGGAAGCGGTTCTTCACACTGCTGGTCGGACAGGAAACAAGTCCGCTCGGAGAAACACACGAACTGTCCGCAGTGGCGGCGCACGCCGATCTGGCCCGCCTCGACCATGTCACGCTGGTCCGAGGGGCACGTGCGGAAGCGACCCGATCCTCGAGCACCACCTCCGCCCCATCGCCGTCGTCGTCGACTGGCGGAAGCAGCAGAGAATGTGGACGACATTCAAAAGAGAACAGGCTCCACCCGACATTGAGACCCGATCATCGAATAGCTTGGCGGGCAGAAAGCGAGGCAATTAGTCGCTGAGGAAGGTGTGTATGTCGTCGAGACCAAAGCATTCCGCCTCCGCTTTCCAAGTCCTCTCTTTGACCAGCACCCACCCCAAAGCCAACAGGAAATATGGTACGCCGAAAAGCAACATGGCCAATCCGGGTTCAAGCTCGACATAGTACACCGGTGTTCCCGCCAGTCCCCACCAGAACGCCATAGACATATCACGAAGAATCGAATAGTAGTGGTGTAATTGCAGAAAGCGGGACCACGAACGTTGGGCTGGCTCTTGGGTTAAGCCTCTCTTGATCTGCCGGCCCTGAAACAGAATGATCTCGCAATCTTTACTTGCCCCCAGTAAAAGCACCGCAGCATGAAGCACGTACCACCAGACCGTCCCGACTATTATGAAGCAGGCCAGTCCGGTGACCGCGATGATCGAGCTCATAAGGAAGCTAATAGTACCTCCCTGGGGCGCTCCTCGTCTGTCTGTATATCGCATGCGCACGTAGTACCAGAAACCCGTCATGAAGGTCACCCCCAGCTGCAACAGTGTGCCGAGCGATAGGGCATTGAGATTTCCCTGTGATGCTTGTAGGAACAAACCACCTAGCCGTGCCGCCGCCACTACTATGAGTCCCCAGAGTATGCTAAACTTTGCGAAGGCAGCCATGAGTCGAACCTCCGATATCTCAACGGGTAAAGCTCGTTGCAGGTTTTAAGTCGGATCTCCTATTCCTCCGGCCTGGGCTGGTCCTTTCTCCTTGTCCCGAACGCCCAAAGTGTGTTAGAGGAACAGGTCTCGAAGCGTCTCCCCATCCTCCTTCAATCTAGCTGGCTGCCCCTCGAACACCACCCGGCCGAGTTTCATCGAGTATACCCTGTCGCACATCTCCAGAACTTCGCGGACCTTTTGCTCGACGATTAGGATAGCCACTCCCGCTTCCTTGCTGATGTCCGCGATTTGTTGGAAGACTGTCGCCACGAGATTCGGGGCAAGCCCCAGGGAAGGCTCGTCCAGCATCAGGAGCTTGGGCTTCGGAACCAGCGCCCGGGCCAGAGCCAGCATCTGCTGCTCTCCACCTGAAAGCCTGCCGGCATCTTGCCGAGCACGCTTCTTGAGAATTGGAAAGAGCTCAAGCATTCGGGTAATCCGTTCCTTTGCTTCCTTGCGGGGGAGAGGGTAGCCGCCGATCTCCAGATTCTCCATGACCGTAAGGTCCGCAAAAACCCGGTTGCCTTGCGGCGCAAGGGTGATCCCGCGCACTACGTTTTGGGCAGGCGTGGAGCCGTTAGTGGGTGTCCCGTTGAAGTAGATCTCTCCCTTCCATATCGGGATCAGGCCACACACGGCCTTCAGCACGGTGGACTTGCCTGCCCCGTTCGGCCCGATGAGGGCGATGATTTCACCTTCTCGGACGTCCAGAGACAGGCCGAAGACCACCTGCTTCTCGCCATACCCAGTCTCGAGTTGCCTGATCTCCAGCAACTTCATTCTCAGTCTATATATGCCTTGATGACCTTTGGATCGTTCCGCACCTCCTGCGGCGTTCCTTCGCTTATCGTGGCCCCTGCATCCATGAAGACCACCCGGTCGCACGTCTGCATCACGGCATCAAGATCATGCTCGATCAAGATTACCGACTTTCCCTTGATGGGAAGCTCGCGGATGATGCCCAGTATCTTCTCTCGCATCTCCGGTGCGATTCCGGCCACGGGCTCATCAAGAAGAAGCAGTTCGGCTCCGGCGGCGAGGCAGCAAACGAGGCTCAAGAGTTTCTGCTGCCCGTACGAGAGATTCTCGGCAGGATCATAGGCCTTTTCGGCGAGTCCCGTTTCTTCGAGAAGCCGGATAGCCACCTGGCGGTTTTCCGCCTCATGCTCACGGCTCCTCTTCCAGCGAAAGAACACGTTTCCAAGTCTTTCGCCTGACTGGTCCCGGAAAGAAAGAAGCACGTTGTCCGAAACGCTCAGTTGGCGAATCAGCCGGAGGTCCTGGAACGTGCGGGCAATCCCCCGGTTCGCCAACTTATACGGGGGAAGGGCGGTGACATCGCCTCCCCTGAGCACGACCTTTCCCTTCTCAGGAGAAATGAATCCGGTGACGACGTTGAAAAGCGTGGTCTTCCCGGCCCCATTCGGGCCTATGAGGCCAAGTATTTCACCTCGGCGTACTGCGCACGAGAAGTCCGCCAAGGCCTGGATGCCGTCGAAGTTCTTCGAAAGCCCGCTAACCTCCAGTATCACATCGCTCATTCCCGGGCCTCCTTGCCTTGAAAGGCATATTTGCCCAGGAATCCGCGCGGTCGCCACATCATGAACGCGACAAGCAGCCCACCGTAAATGATCTGCCGAAGGTTCGCTGCCACGGAGCTCGGCAAGCCGACGAATCGCAGGAACTCAGGTAGGGTAACGAGCACGACCGCACCCACGACTGGAC
>JAGHCE010000090.1 GCA_021160625.1 Planctomycetota bacterium
CGCTTACTATGTCGCCTGCGTTTACCATCCGCCGGCCCGGTATCCCGTGCACGACTTCCTCATTTACCGAAATGCAGGTCGCCGCCGGAAAACCCCTGTATCCCTTGAAAAGCGGCTTCGCGTCTTTCCCGTATATAAACTCTTCGGCCGCCTGGTCAACCTCACCGGTCGTCACCCCCGGCACCAGGAGCCGTCGTGCCTCTTCCATCGCGCCGGAAAGTATCGCCCCGGCCCGCTTCATAGCCTCTATGTCGTCGGCGCTGCGCCGCGTGATAACCACTTCAGCTCCGATCCAGTCCGGCAAGAGCCTTCTCGACCTCTGCTTGGACATCCGACGGGGAAAGGCTCGCGTCCACCTCGGCGACGAGTCCCCGGTCGCGGTAATAGTCCACAAGATCCGCCGTCTGTCGGTAGTAAACCTTCAGCCGCTCGCCGACCGTCTCGGCCTTGTCGTCGTCCCTCTGGTAAAGCTCGCCGCCGCACTTGTCACAACAGCCCTCTTTGGCGGGAGGCATAAACTCAATATGGTAGTTCGCGCCGCACTCCCGGCAGATACGCCTGCCCGAAAGGCGCTTGATCACATCTTCGTCGTCCACGCTGAAGTAGAGAACCCCGTCGAGAACCCCGCCGTTTGCCGAAAGTGTCTCCTCGAGCGCCTCCGCCTGGGCAACGGTCCTCGGAAAACCGTCCAAGACAAACCCCTCACCACAGTCGTCGCGAGAGAGCCTTTCGGCGACCATCGACACGACGAGATCATCCGGCACAAGCGCGCCGGAATCCATATAGCCCTTGGCCCGGCGCCCGAGATCCGTCCCGTTTGCAACGGCCTCCCGCAGGATGTCGCCCGTCGATATATGGGGGATGCCTCTCCGGCTGCACGCATATTTCGCCTGCGTGCCTTTTCCGGCCCCCGGAGGCCCCAGGAAAACCACGTTCACCGTCTGCCCCTTATCCTGCCCTTGCGCATAAAACCGTCGTAATGCCTCATCAGGAGGTGCGTCTCAATCCGCTCCACCAGGTCCAGCGCCACGCCCACCACGATCAAGAGACCCGTTCCGCCGAAAAAACTGGCAGCCATAGGGTCAAGGCCTGTCGAGCCTCCCAGAAGCGTCGGCACAACCGCGATAATCGACAGAAAAACCGCACCCGCCAGCGTTACCCTCGTCATCACGCGTTCGAGATACTCGGCGGTTCTGCGCCCCGGGCGCACACCCGGGATGAACGAACCGTAGTCCCTGAGGTTCTCCGACATCTGCTGCGGGTTGAACGTAACCGCCGTCCAGAAAAAGCAGAAAAAGATAATAAGCGCCGCGTACAAAAGCACGTACAGAAAACCGCGCCCGTCGGTAAACGCCCCCAGCAGCGTCGCCATCCTCGGGAAACTGCCCTGCAGCCCCCTCGCGATCATCGACGGGAACATCAACAGCGACGACGCGAAAATAATCGGGATTACCCCCGCCTGATTGACCCTCAAGGGCATATAATGCCTCTGCCCGCCGTAGACGCGCCGGCCGCGCGTCTGCTTTGCCTGCTGCATCGGGATACGCCGCTGGCCCTGTGTAATAATCACCACGCCCACCACAATCCCCACGAACAGCGCCGCCAGCACCAGGATCGTGATGATCCCCATCTTTCCCGTGCCGCCTTCGAGCTTCCAGTCGACATTGAGAAGCACTCGCCCCACCGCAGCAGGGGCCCTGGCGACGATGCCGCCCATAATGATGAGGCTTATACCGTTGCCGATGCCGTACTCGCTCATCTGCTCGCCAAGCCACATCAGGAATATCGAACCGGTCGTAAGCCCCAGTACGGCCATCACCTCAAACTGCCACAGCTGGACGCCCTCGCTCACCCAGCCGGCACCACCCGTGCCCGTGGAGCCGCCGAGCTTCTCGATCATTTTGACCATCACGAAACCCTGGAAAAGGCACAGGGCCAATGTCAGGTACCGCTCGATCCGGCGGATTTTCTTGCGCCCGGCGTCGCCTTCCTTCGAGAGCGCCTCCAGGTACGGCACGCTCGTCGTCAACAGCTGTATAATGATCGAGGCGCTGATGTACGGCATAACACCCAGACCGAAAAGCGCCATCCGCCGAAAAGCCCCGCCCGTAAACAGGTTCGCCATACCGAAAAGGGCACCCAGCGCGCCTTCGCTCGCCCGCGACATTTCCTTTGTTATGGCCGTTGTGTCGATCCCCGGCACGGGTATCAAACACCCCAGCCGAAAAACGGCAAGCAGCGCAAGCGTAAAGAGAATGCGCCGCCGCAACTCCGGAACCTTGAATATATTGCGAAGGGAACCGAGCATCAAATTACCTCAACAGTCCCGCCGGCCTCGGTTATCTTCCTCCGGGCCGTCTCGCTGAACCGGGACGCCACAACCACGAGCGCCTTGTCGATTTCCCCGTCGCCGAGCACCTTGACGGCCTCGCCACGTGAACGCACCAGCCGCGCCGCTACAAGCGCATCCCGGTCCACTCGACTGCGCGCCTCAAATAACCGTGCGAGGTCTCCCACGTTTACCACGGCCCAGCGCTTCTTGAACCGTGCGTTGTTGAAGCCCCTCTTGGGAATCCTTCTGAAAAGCGGCCTTTGTCCACCCTCGGAAAGCAGCTTGACCGACACGCTCGATCGGGACCTCTGCCCATTGTGCCCCCTGCCGGAGGTCTTCCCATTGCCCGAACCCGGCCCCCTGCCCACGCGCTTTTTGGCAGATCGTCCCGCAGGGTCTTTTACCGCCGTCTGAACGTCCATTATATTCTGACTCCCCGGAGATTGCTTATCTCTTCCTTGGATCTCAGGCTCGCCAGGCCCTGCAGCACTGCCTTGACGATGTTGATGGGGTTACTCGATCCGCGCGACTTCGTCAGGATGTCTTGGATGCCGGCGGCTTCCACCACCGCGCGCACGGACGAGCCTGCGATAACACCGGTACCTTCGGAAGCAGGCTTCAGGAACACCTTCGCCGCGCCGAACCTGCCCGTCACGGTGTGAGGTATCGTCCTGCCGCGAAGCGACACCTCGATCATACTCTTGCGCGCCTCTTTCAGGCCCTTCTCAATGGCTATCGGGACCTCGTTGGCCTTGCCGTAGCCGTAGCCGACCTTGCCGTTCTTGTTGCCGACGACGACCAGCGCAATGAAACTGCGCTTGCGTCCGCCCTTGGTCGCCTTGGAAACGGGCTTAATCTTTACGACCTTTTCCAGGAGCTCTTCCGGCTCTCTATTCGAAGCGGCCAATCCATTCCTCCTCGGCTAAAACTCCAAGCCCGCTTTTCTGGCGGCGTCGGCCAGGGCCTTCACCCGCCCGTGAAACTTGTACCCGGCGCGGTCGAACGAAATCTTCTTTATCCCGGCCGCAAGCGCCTTCTGGGCCAAGAGCGCCCCGACGGCACCGGCTGCGGCGGTTTTCGTGCCTTTTGGCAGGTCTTTTAGCTCTTTCGAATTCGTACCGGCCGACACCAGCGTCCTGCCGACGCTGTCGTCGACTACCTGCGCGTAGATACCCTTCAAGCTGCGAAATACCACCAGCCTCGGCCGCTCGGTGCTGCCCGAGATTTTCCGCGTGATGCTGTGGTGCCGCCTCGTCCTGCGCGCCCTTTTGGCCTTTACATCCGCCATCACTCGCCCTCAGCCTTACCTATTGCCCGCTCACAAAGGCCTTGCCGGCCTTGCGCCTGACATATTCATTCTCGTACCTGACACCCTTGCCCTTGTAAGGCTCCGGCGGCCGCTTGCGCCTGATCTCGGCGGCAAACTGCCCCACCTTCTGCTTGTCAGGACCCTTTATCACTATCACCGTCGGCGCAGGCGTCTCAACGGCTACCCCTTCCGGCACATCCATAATCACCGGGTTCGAGAAACCGAGGTTGAGCGTCAGTCTCGGCCCCTGGGCCCTCGCGTTGTAGCCAACGCCCACAATCTGGAGCCTCTTCTCAAAGCCCTCCGAAACACCCGTCACCGCGTTCTGCACAAGTCTTTGCGTCAGGCCGTGAAGCGCCTTGAACCGCTTGGAATCCGCCGGCCTCGATACGCGAATCTCGCCGGCAGCATCGTCGTGCTTTACCATGATGTCGGGATGGACCGGCTGGTCAATCTTCCCCTTGGGACCTTCAGCCCGAAAGAGGTCCGTTGTAATCCTGACCTTGACTCCCGAAGGCACTTTCACCGGCTGTTTACCCACGCGGCTCATCAGATACTCCCGTACCTACCAGACCTTGCACAAAACTTCGCCGCCGGCATTGATCCGGCGGCACTTGCGATCGCTTATTACACCGCTCGAAGTGGAGACGATCGAGATGCCCATACCGTCGAGCACGTGCGGGAGGTCGTTCGCACCGCAGTAGACTCTGCAGCCGGGCTTCGACACACGCTCAATCTTGTTAATGACCTTTTCCCCCTCGGGGCCGTACTTGAGGTAAATCCTCAGCGTCTTCCAGGCGCTGCCCTCGCTTTCGGCAACGTGGAAATCCGCCACGTATCCCTCTTTTTTCAACACCCTGGCGATCGCCACCTTCATATTGCTCGAAGGCATATCAACAGTCGGGTTCGAGTTGCGAACGGCATTACGCACCCTGGTAAGCATATCCGCAATTGGATCGGTCATCATATCGCGACTCCGTTTATGGTATTACCAGCTCGCCTTGCGCACACCGGGAATGAGTCCATTTGAGGCCATATTCCTGAAACAGATGCGGCATATGCCGAACTTCCGGTAATACGCGCGGGGCCTGCCGCATATCTGACAGCGGTTGTACTGCCGCACCGAATACTTGGGCTCTCTGTTCGTCTTCTCAATCAATGCCTTGCGAGCCATATCTACGCTTGCCTCCTGAAAGGCACACCCATAAGTTCCAGCAACCGCCGGCTTTTGGGCGGGCTGGAATTGCCAATTACCATCGTTACGTTGAGCCCCTGTTGGAATTCCAAGCTGTCGAGGTTGACCTCCGGGAAAATCGAGAGGTCCGCGACACCCACGCTGTAGTTGCCCGCCTTGTCGAACTTCGTCCCAACGCCTCGGAAGTCGCGTATACGCGGCATCGCAATGTTGATGAACCTGTCCAGGAACTCGTACATCCTCTCCCCGCGAAGCGTGACGAGGCAGCCTATCTCCGCACCCTCGCGCAGATTGAAGTTCGACACGCTCTTTTTCGCGCGCGCGGTCTTGGGCTTCTGGCCGGTAATCACCGTGATGTCCCGCACGGCGTCTTCAAGCCGCTTTCGCTCCTGCGCGGCCCGGCCGACTCCCATCGAGACAACCACCTTCTCTATCTTCGGAAGCGCCATTGGGTTGCCGATGAGAAACTCCTCGACCAGCGTCCCTATAATCTCGTTTTTGTACCTGTCCAAAAGCCTTGCCATCTTTGGGAAACCCCTATCAGCCCTGGGCCCTAATCTCGTGCCCGCACTTGCTGCAAACGCGGATTTTGGCCGCTTTCTCGCCCTGGAAGCTTACCTTGACCCCCTTGTCGCATGAGGGGCACACTACGAGTACGTTCGAGGCATCCAACAGCGCCTCTTTCTGCACGCGCCCGCCCTGGGGGTTTTTCTGGCTGGGCCTGACATGCCGCCAGATGTAGCGCACTCCTTCGACGAGCACCTTGCCACTTTCGGGGACCACCTGCAGGACGCGGCCGCGCTTTCCCTGGTCGTTACCCGCGATGACCTCGACGGTGTCGTTTTTCATAACGCGCTGCACGTTTTCACTCTCCCGTTTCAGACCACCTCGGAGGCCAGCGAAATGATCTTCATAAAGTTCTTCTGCCTAAGTTCCCTGGCCACCGCTCCGAAGATGCGCGTGCCCTGGGGATTCTTATCGGTATCGATTATCACCGCCGCGTTCGAGTCGAACCTCACGTAGGAACCGTCGTCACGCCGCAGCGGTGCCTTGGTTCTCACGATAACCGCGCGGACAACATCACCTGCCTTGACATCGCTGTTCGGAACAGCGGTCTTCACCGCACAAACGATAACGTCGCCGATACCGCCGGGCTTGTTGGAACCTCCCAACACCCTGATACAGGAAAGCTTTTTCGCACCGGTGTTGTCGGCAACGTCGAGCCTCGTCTGCATTCTGATCATTGCTTATACTCCGCGCGCGCCGCTTCAGGCCCGCTCTACTATCCGCACGAGCCGCCACCGCTTTTTCTTGGAAAGCGGGCGCGTTTCGGCGATTTCAACCTTGTCCCCGGCCTTGGCCTCGTTGGCCTCGTCGTGTGCGAAGAACTTCGTGCTGCGGCGAATCCGCTTGCCATACTTGGGATGCTCGATAAGCCGTTCGACGGCCACCACGATGGACTTCTCCATCTTGTCGCTTGTCACGACGCCCTGGACCGTTTTTCTCCTGCCGCGAACCTTCATAAGCCTACTTCCCCTCGCGAGCGAGCTCCCGCTCGCGCATAATCGTCAGTAC
>JAGHCE010000228.1 GCA_021160625.1 Planctomycetota bacterium
CACGGCGCCCTCAACCGCGAGCCTCACGTCTTCCACCATCTGGCCGGCGTTCAGCTCGGTGACGAGCAGCCCCACTCCGGCGTCTGCCAGCCGTTTTACCCTCTCCGACGGGAACGGCCACAGGGTAATCGGCCGCAGGAGTCCTATCTTCGCCCCGTCGACGCCGCGGGCCGCCAGCCCTTTGGCGACGCGCGCCGCGCTGCCGAAAGCCACTATCACGAGGTCTGCGCCCTCGACGTTTACCTCTTCGAAGCGGGTCTCTTTCTCACGGATGAGGGCATATTTTTCCTGGAGGTGGATGTTGTGCTGCTCCAGCATTTCGGTTTTCATAAAGAGCGACTTGACGACATTCTTGGGACGCCCTTGGGCCCCGGTGAGCGCCCAGGTCTTTTCAGGCAGGTCCGGCGGCGGCGAATACTCCTTCCACTCGAGCGGTGCCATCATCTGGCCTATCTGGGCGTCGGAGAGGATCATAACGGGATTTCGGTAGCGGTCGGCCAAATCGAAGGCCAGCGTCGTCAGGTCCGCCATCTCCTGGACGCTTGCCGGCGCCAGGACGATGAGGTGATAGTCGCCGTGTCCGCCGCCCTTGGTGGCCTGGAAGTAGTCGGCCTGGCTGCCTGCGATGCCGCCGAGGCCAGGGCCGGCGCGCTGGACGTTTGCGATAACCGCCGGCAGCTCCATACCCGCTATATACGAGATGCCCTCCTGCTTGAGGGAAATCCCCGGCGAGGATGAGCTCGTCATTGCGCGCTTGCCCGTCGCGGCCGAGCCGAGGACCATGTTGATCGCCGCGAGTTCGCTCTCCGACTGCACAAACGTCCCGCCCACCTCCGGCATCCGGCGCGACATATACTCGGGGACTTCGTTTTGCGGGGTTATCGGATAACCATAATAGTAGCGGCAGCCCGCGCGGACGGCGCCCTCCGCCATCGCATCGTTGCCCGTCATAAGGATCTTCTCACCCATAAGTCGCCCCTGTTCTTCTATTGCTTTCGGGCCGCTTCGACCTCGAATATCTCGATGGCCGCATCGGGGCACACCATCGTGCAGTTGAGGCAGCCGATGCAGGCCTTTTCGTCGACCACCTCAGCAGGGTTGATACCCCTCGGGCTTATCGAGGCGGACATAGCCAGGACGCCCTTCGGGCAAAAGGCCACGCAGAGGCCGCAGCCCTTGCAGTATTTCGTATTAATCACCACTTTTGGCATAGTTAGGTTCCTCGCCCCAGCCGAGCTTCGAGCGCACGACCCGGTAGAAGCTCCAGTCCTCGCTCTCGTAAAGATGAAACCTGAAAGGCGCGCGCTTGAGCCTCACGGTGTCGCCGCTTGAGATGTTCCTGGCAATCCGGCCGTCGGCGGTCACCGATATGCCGCTGGGCCTGCCGGAGACCTCCACGTCCACCACGTCCCCGCCCGAAATCACCATCGGCCGTATCGAAAGCGTATGCGGCGCCAAGCCTGTAAGGATTATAACGTCTTCGGTAGGTGCAACAAGCGGTCCTCCCGAGGACAGGTTGTAAGCCGTCGAGCCGGTGGCCGTCGCCACGATGAGCCCGTCGCCCTGAAAGGACGAGACGTCAATCCCGTTTATGGAGATCTTCATCCCTATCATATGAGTGGCCACCGACGAGGTGACGGCAATGTCATTGAGGGCGATAAGTTCCTCGCGTTCGTCGCCGCAGCCCAGGACACACGAAAGCATCGTCCGGACCACGGGCTTTATTTCACCGGAAAGCGCCGCGCGGACAATCCGGCCGCACTGCACCGAGTTGCAACCGGCAAGAAACCCGAACTTGCCGAGGTTTAAGCCTACTGCGGGAATCCCGCGCGGAGCCAGGTATCCGGCCGCATACAGTATCGTCCCGTCGCCGCCGAAGGTGATGCCGAGGTCTATTGCCGCCTCTTCGGGCAAAGGGGCGCCGAAATCGAAGACTTCGATGTGGTGGTCCTTTTCGAGGGCCGCCTTGTGGCGTGCGACGGTTTCCCGTACGCCCTCACGCGCGAGCCAGCCGAAGAGTCCCAGGCGCTTCATTTGACGGCCTCCCCGGCCGCGCGGTGCGCCTTCGGCAAGCCGCGCGTGCCCAGGACAACATCCCTTACCGCATCGGCGATGCCCGCCGCATCGAGCGAGATCGAGGCCAACAGCCTTGCCCGCACGCCATGCTCGACAAACCTGTCCGGCACCGCAAGCCGCACAACGCGCGCGGCCACGCCTCCCTGGGCAAGGACCTCCAGGACCGCCGAGCCGAAGCCTCCCACGGCGGCGTGCTCCTCGACGGTCACAATCGGGCCCCTGCGCGCCGCCTCCAGTATCATCTCCTCGTCTGCCGGCTTGGCAAAGCGGGCGTTGACGAGAGCCGCGTCGATACCCTCCGCTTTAAGGATTTCCACCGCATCGAGTGCCGCCGCGGCCGTGGCGCCGTATGCCAGTATCGTGGCGTCCCCGCCGGAGACCAACTGCGTCGCACGGCCCAGCTCAATCGCCACCGGCTCGACGCGGGCCACCCAGTCGACAATCGTGGCGCGAGGGAACCGTATCGCCACCGGCTGCCCCAGACCGACCGCGAATTCCAGCATCAGTTTCAATTCCGCTGCGTCCGCCGGCGCCATTACCACCATCCCCGGGAACTGCCTCGTGTAGCCTATGTCGAATACCCCGTGGTGCGTCGGCCCGTCGGCCCCCACAAGCCCCGCACGGTCCAGGCAGAAAACGCACCCAAGCCCCTGGAGCGTTATCTCGTGGAACAGCTGGTCATAGGCCCGCTGCAGGAACGTTGAGTAGACAGCCACGACCGGCACGAGTCCCGCCGTCGCCAGCCCCGCCGCAAGTCCCACGGCATGCTGCTCGCATATCCCCACGTCGAAAAATCTCTCCGGAAACTCCCTGCCGAAGGCAATCGTCCCGGTGCCGTCCGGCATCGCCGCGGTGATCACCACCACGTCCTCGTTGCGCCTGCCGACGTCCACAAGCGCGTCGGCGAAGGCATTCGTGTACGTGGGAATCTGAGGGCCCTCGCTTGCCGCCTTCACCTTGCCGTTTTCCCGCGTGAACGGCGCTGCGGAGTGATACGTCGTCGGGTCTTTTTCGGCGGGCGCAAATCCCCGCCCCTTCTCGGTGAGGACGTGAACCATTACGGGCTTGTCCAGCGGCAGCTGCTCTATCTCCGTAAACGTCTCGCACAGTAGCTTAATGTTGTGCCCGTCGAACGGGCCGAAATAGGCAAATCCCATCTCCTCGAACATCCGCCCCGGCATAACCGCGCGGCGGACGCCGTCGCGGATGTCGGCGATGGCCGCTTCCATCGTGGGCCCCAGCTTCGGGATGCGGTGCAGCAGCAAGCGCACCTCCTGCTTTAGCTCGTTGTACGTCGGCCCGACACGGATGGAGTTGAGGTAGTTGGAAATCCCCCCCACCGAGCGCGAGATGCTCATATTGTTGTCGTTCAGGACGACGAGGAACCGCTTTCCCATATGGCCGGCGTTGTTTAGCGCCTCAAGGGCCATCCCGGTAGTGAGCGACCCGTCCCCGACGAAAGCCACCACCCGCCCGGGGACGCCTTTCAACTCCCTTCCCAGGACAAGCCCCAGCGCCTGGCTGAGCGCCGCGCCCGCATGCCCCTCGATGAAGGTGTCCCAGGGGCTCTCTGCGGGGTTTGGAAAGCCGGACAGCCCGCCAGCGGTGCGGATCGTGGCGAAGGCCTCCCGCCTGCCGGTGAGTATCTTGTGCGTGTAGTCCTGGTGGCCCACGTCCAGCACCAGCCGATCCTTGCTGAAATCGTAGCACCTGTGCAGGGCGAGGGTGAGCTCCACGACACCGAGGTTGGAGGAAAGATGGCCGCCGTTTCTGGACACGACGGCGGTGATTTCCTCCCTGATCTCAGCCGCAAGGCTCTCCAGGTCCTCCCAGGAAAGCGCCTTGATGTCACCGGGGCAATTGATGGTCGGCAGAATCCGTCCCAAAATGCGCCTTCTTTCACAAGCGGCCGGTCAGAATGAGCGGTTCAACACATAATCTACGAGTCTGGGTAACATTGTATTTGCAACGGGCACTTCTTCAAGGGCCTCAAGGGCTCCAAGCGCTTCCCCCGCCAGGCGCCGGGCCTCCCTGCGGGCGCCTTCGAGGGTCACAGCGGCGGGAAGCGTGAGCTTGCCCGACGCGGCATCCTTGCCCGCGGTCTTTCCCAGCCGGGCCGTCTCGGCCGTCTCGTCGAGGATGTCGTCGGTCGCCTGAAACAGGAGACCCAGTTTCTCCCCGAAGTCTCCGACAAGCGCAATCGTCTCCTCGGATGCGCCCGCCGCGATCGCCCCCACCCTCACCGAGGCCCTTATGAGCGCGGCGGTCTTCCTTGAGTGAATGTACCGGACATCCTCAAGGCCGCCTCCGGCCCCGTCGGCGGCGATGTCGGCCGCCTGGCCTCCAACCATCCCCGCAGGCCCCGCGCCACCGGCAATCTCGGCGCATATCCGCGCGGGGCGCGCCTCAGGCGGCGAAGAGGCGGCCACCTCGAAGGCCAGCGTCAGGAGTGCATCACCCGCCAGTATCGCCATCGCCTCTCCGAACACCTTGTGGCTGGAGGGCTTGCCGCGTCTCATATCGTCGTCGTCCATCGCCGGGAGGTCGTCGTGGATGAGGCTATAGGTGTGAACCATCTCGAGGGCGCAGGCACCGGGGATGACGTTCTCGCGCCTGCCCTCCAGGGCGTCTGAGATCATCACCGCCAGGACGGGCCGGATCCTCTTGCCCCCGGCGAAAATACTGTACGATACGGCCTCGGCCAAGCGATCGGGGACCTCCGGCGCTGCGGGCAGGTAGCCCTCAAGCGCCCGGTCGATGACGTCGGCGATCGCGCTGGTGGCCTCGGCGAGTTCCCTGTCCATTCTCACTCCTGGCCGCAGGCCGCCGGACTCGATGTACGGCCCGCGTACCGGCCCCGTGCACGCGTTCTCAAAACTTCGCCGAGTGCAGGGCCGCGTCCTTCATCATCCGTGCTAAGTCAATATGCATAGTTTCCGAAATCCCGATGAACTGCGCCCCCGTCCGGAATGCATTGTGATGCTTGGACCATTTTTGCCAGATTATCCTCGCTCGCAGGCGGTTGGCGGTGGCGATGCGATAAACCCCTGTCGGCGCTTCGAAAGCGACATCGATGACCGTTCGGGCCCTCAACTTGACACCAGTATAAAAACGCACCCCGTGTGAGGTGACATTGCTGACCGGGCAGCGCTGGGACGGCCTGCCTTTGAGAAGCTGTAAGAACTTCAGTTTCCTGTAAATGACCTCCAGGCACGTCAACCTGTGCCTGTGGGTGTGCCGTCTTTCATCCCCCTGGTACCTCGGTATGTGTACCCGGTGCTCCTCGGAATGCCGAAGGCCCGGTCCCTCGTCCCTTCCCATAAGGGCACCTCCCGCGATATGCGAAATCTGCGGCAGCGCGTCTACTCGACGGGGTCGAAGTCAGGCGCTTCTTCCGCCTTGAGCGTGTCTCCTTCCTGCGTCAGTAACTCTATTTTCCGCTCCACGTGCTTTAGCAGCGAAGAGCAATACATATATGCCCGGACACCTTCTTCGTAACGCTTGACGGCCTTGTCGAGGGGCATCTGGCCGGTCTCAAGCTGCTCGGCTATCTCCTCGAGGCGGCCAAGCGCCTCTTCAAACGTCTCTTTTTTGGCCTTCTTCGCCACTTGATGTTTCTCCTGCGGGGTACACAGCGCTCACGCGGGACTCTACCCGCCCGCGCTTTAGTATCGTCTTGATAAACTGCCCCTCACAAAGCCCTCCGGCATCCCCGATAACGTTGCCCGCCTCGTCCTTTGTAACGCTGTACCCGCGCGCCAGGACCGCCAGGGGGCTGAGTGTTTCCAGTGCCACCAGGACTCTTTGTAACCGATTTTCGCAGGTTTTCAAGATATTATCGATGCCTCGGCAGACTTGTTCCCACCCGCTATCGAGCCTCTGGGCCTGCGGCACGACCAGCATTTCCGGCCGGGCAAACACCCCCCGGCGCCACGCGTAGGCGAGGCCTTCGCGGGCCCTGCGGCCCCGGCGCACGAGCCCCGTTACAAGGCTCCGCCGCGCGCCTTCAAGCCTCTCGACAATGAGCCGTTCGTCCGGAACCACCAGCGCTCCCACCCCGGTAGGCGTCATCGCACGGGCATCGGCCACCAGGTCGCTTATCGTGACGTCACGCTCGTGGCCCACCGCGGATACGACAGGGACCCGGCTGGCGGCTATCGCCCGGGCTACGGACTCCTCGTTGAAGGCCCACAAGTCCTCAAGGCTCCCCCCGCCCCGGCCGACGACGATCACGTCAAAGCCGCCGGCGCCGTTTAGCGTACGAAGGGCCCCGGCAATCTGCGCGGCCGCACCTTCCCCCTGGACGGCGACGGGAAAAACCGCCACGCACGAGCGTGAAAACCGGCTGTAAATGCTCTTTATCATATCGCGCACCGCCGCCCCCTGCGGGCTCGTCACAAGCGCGATCCTTCCCGGCAGAAATGGAAGGGGCTTCTTACGCGCGACGTCGAAAAGTCCCTCCTTTTCGAGGCGTGCCTTCACCTGCCTGAAGGCCACCTCTAAAGCCCCCACGCCGCGCGGCTCAAGCGTGCGCGCAACCATCTGATACCGGCCGCCGGCCGTGTAGATGCTCAAGTCCCCGAACGCCAGGACCTCCATCCCGTCCTCAAGGTCGAACGAGAGGGCCGCGGCCGCCGGCTTCCACATAACCACCTCCAGCCGGCTCTCGTCGTCCTTCAAGGCGAAGTAGACGTGGCCGGAGCGGTGGATATGAAGGTTCGAGACCTCGCCGACGACCAGGACAGAGCGGAAGTTGCGTTCGAGCGTCCGCCGGGCCAGCGCATTGATCTCGGTGACGGTGTAGGCCGCCGGCGTTTCCGGCCCGGC
>JAGHCE010000084.1 GCA_021160625.1 Planctomycetota bacterium
AAGATGGCGGCGGGCAGCGTGGCGACTATTCCTACAAGGAGAAACGTGCCTACGGCCTTGCCGGAAAGGCCGAACTGGTGGCGCGCGTAAACTATGTAAAACGGTATCGCGAGCCCCTCGCACGCCCGCACCATCCTGACGACGAGATAGCGCCGGAAGTCGTGATCGCGCTTGACGATGAGGTAAAGCTCGAAGATGTAGGTTCGCAGCCTCGGCCTCGGCCGGACATCTCTCTCGGCGGGTTCCCTTATCAGGGAAAAGGCGACCACGCCCACCGACATCATTATCCAGGCGACGGTGAATATCAGGAGGTAGTTGCCGGGGTAGGGGTAGGCGGCGGGGTTGTCCAGCACGTGCTTTGCAAAGAAGCCCACAACGAGCGCCATAACGCCCGTGCCGCCGAAGGCGCGGTACGCGATGTACATTCCCCGCTTCTGGGAGGGGATGACCCTCGCGACGATGTCCTGGTATGCCAGCCCCACGAACCCGGCCACCAGCGATGCCGAGCCCATAAGAACGAAGAAGAGAATGCCGACTACCCTGGGGCGTTCCTGGAAGATAAGGAAGCACAGGAGAAAAACGCCTATGAGGGCCATCCGGGTGCTGTTCCCGATGATGTACGCAGGCTTCTTGTGGCGAAGCGACCGGAAGAAATACGCAATCACCACCTGCGGCAGGGACCACCCCACTACTATAAGGTGTGCACCCATACCCACGATCATCTTGGATTCGAAGATCGTGCTCAGGAACTGCGGCAAGATGACGGCCGGGCCCAGGAGGCTCGAACCGGCCATAAAGATAACACCGTTGGCGACACCCAGGAGGAAGTTGCGCCTGAGGTGCTGTTGACCCTCGTCGGTCATTTGTCGCCGGGCTTCGCGCGGCCTTTGAGCTCATCGAAGGTCTTCTTCACGTAGGGAACGAGCGCTTCAATGCGGCGGTTCATCTTGTCGCGGCCCTGCTGGGCGGTCGTTTTCGAGGGATACCCCCAGACGCCCTGCGGGCTGACGCCGGCGACGCCGACGGTGTCCAGCGCGCTTGCGGGGCACATAGGCGAATAGTCAACGACGCGGTCTTCCTTAAAGGCTTCCGGGTGAAAGGCCCTGATGAACGTGGCGTCTCCCGCAGCGGCGTGAAGGTCCTCCATAGGCGCCTGGCCTCGGTAGGCGAGGATGTCGCCGGTGGTGATAATTTTCATATCGCGGTAGGTATGGTTGAGCTCGATTATGGTGGGCTTGACGACCCAGTTGCCGCCGTGGACGTTTACGATGAGGACCTTCCTGAAGCCGCCTTCGTAGAGGCTTGCCACGGTGTCGGCGAGTATCCGGCGAGCCGTCATAGCGGAGAAGGTGACGGTGCCTCGGAAGTGGATATGACCCCAGCTCGTGACTACCGGCATCGCAGGCAGGAGGTAGGCTCCGAGTTCGTCGGCGGCGCGCCGCGCGGCTTCGAGACACTGGAAGTAATCGGCGCCGAGAGGCTGTGCCGTTGAGTGCTGCTCGGTCGCCGAGGTCGGCACAATGGCGATGTCCGCGCCCGATTCCTTGATTTCGCTCAGTGTGCTGTGCCAGTCGAGGCCGTCTTTCAGGCCGTGGATTTCACCCTCGGGCCACCAGAGTTCATCGCGCTGGTCGTCGGCAAGCGGCGCGCCGCCTGGGAAGAGCCCCAGCGAATAGTCGACGAACTCGCGCGTCTTGTCGAGCATCATCTTGTAAAACTTTTTCCCCAGCTGTGGCGTGGCCTTTGAGGGCTTCCCCCAGTAGCCTTCGGGCGCAACGGCGGCGAGGCCCTCGTAGTCGATGTATTCGCGAGGGCAGCCGGCGTCGAAGTCCGGCGGCGCCGGCCGGACCAGTTTCTCGTCAAGCGCCAGGGCGAGGGAGGTTTCGAGCGCGCCGCCGCCGTAGTCGGGCAGGAGGTCGCCCTCGGCGGCTTCGCGTGCGAATTCCTTCGGGCTGGCCCAGACGGTCTGGACGACTGCGTCCCTGAGGTTTATCTCGCGGACGGCGTGCTTGAGGATCCAGTTGTAGTTCGAGAAGTCGAGAACGACGAGACGCTTGAAGTCGTGCCGGGCGAGGAGCCTCGCGATGTCGAAAAGGACGTCCCAGAGCGTCTGCTGCCGCAGCGCCACCGTCCCTCGAAAGCCGCGCGTCTCCAGCGCCATCGAGTAGGGAAACACCGGCAACAGGTAGACGGCCTTTCCCGCGCAGAAATCTCTCGCGAAGCGGTTTGCCAGGAGCATATCCAGGCCGACCGGCAGATGCGGCCCCTTGGGCTCGATCGAGCCCACGGCCAGAACAGCCGTATCAAAACCGGACCGTGCGAGTTCGGGCGACGTGTCGAAGATGCTGAGCATTTCCTGTCTCCTCAGAAGGGTCGAAAAAGGCAACGGTCTATTTGTACATACCGCCTGGATGTTTGCAAGGCGGACCTCGCGACAAAGCGGGTTTTGAGACACAGCCTGGGGGCTTTTTCGGCCGTTACGGACGCTTCCCCGGCGCGCGCGGCGGGGATTTGCAGTGTGGGGTATATTTGGATGGAGATAACGCATTCAGGGAAAATCCGGGCGGTTTGATTATGTCGATCCCTTTCTACATCCTGATAAAACCGATTGTCTACCTTGTGGCCGTTATCGTCTTCTGGCAAACGGCCAAGAAAAATCTCGACAGCCGACGGCGGTTTGCGGCCATCATTGCAGGGCTTTTCGTCATTTCGGTAGGGCTGTCCATCTTTGAGGGCGCAGGCCCGGTCGACAACGTCATATCGATCGGCGGGCACCAGGTTCGCTACGCCGTTGCCAGGGGGGTCCTTGAGAACCTCGGCCTTTTCGCCATCGTCGCCTCGTTGCTGATGCTCTTGAGGAAGCGGCTGGAGACCGCCAGGCGGGAGGTGCGGCAGTTGGCCCGGATCGCCGCCGGCAGCGCCGACGCCATTGTGGGTATCGATGAGGAGGCGCGCGTTACGTCCTGGAACCGAGGCGCCGAGATGGTGTTCGGCTATTTCGGCGACGAGATGATAGGGCAAAAGGTGGCCCGCCTGATGCCGCGCGACGCGTGGGAGAAATGCGACGCTGCGATCGGCAGATGCCGCGAGGAGGGGTTCGTGCGGGGCCTCTCCTGCCGGATGACCGGCAAGAACGCCGGGGAGA
>JAGHCE010000205.1 GCA_021160625.1 Planctomycetota bacterium
CTTCACGCCCATCGTCTCCAGCGCCTTGATTTCCGCATCGAGGATACTTTCGGGCATCCGAAACGAGGGGATGACGCCGCGAAGCATCCCGCCGGTTTTTTTCTCGGCCTCGAACACCGTCACATCATAACCGGCGCGGGCCAGGTCAAAGGCGCAGGATATCCCGGCCGGGCCGCTTCCGACGACGCCTACGCGCTCGGAGCGCTTCGTCGATGACTTCTCAACGATGCGCTTCCAGCCCTCCTTGCGGGCCTTTTCCAGAACGAAGCGCTTCAGGTCGCGGATACGTATCGGCTCGTCGATCTCTCCTCGCGTGCACTCGGTCTCGCACTCGTGGTTGCAGATGTAGCCGCAAATGGATTGGAGCGGGTCGCGGGAGGTTATATGTCGGAATGCCTCCTCGAAGTTGCCACGGCCTATGGCTCTCACATAGGCTTGCGCGGGGATGTTGTTGGGGCAGGCGACCTTGCACGGAGCGGCCAGGTTCTCGTTTACCTGTTTTGCGTGGCCCGGATATATCGTAAGCTCGGTTGCAGGCGTTATCCTGCGCTCCATATAGCCGCGAATCTCACGCGGATGCTTGTGGCCGTGGCGGATGAGGTAATCTTTCAGGTTCGCCAGAAGGTCCGGCATAAAGCCGAACCCTGAAACAAGCGTTTCGGTGGATATCTGGACGATGTCCGCACCAAAGAGGAAGAACTGCACCGCATCCTCCCAGTTGCTGACACCCCCGGAGGTGGCGATCGTTATGTCCTCACCGATGAGGTTGCGCATCTCGTAGATGTTGCGAAGGGCCAGCGGCTTTAGCCAGGGGCCGCAGAAACATCCGATCGACGGCTCATCCTGGAGGGGATAGAAGCGGGCGTCGGGATTTTCGACGTCGAAGGGAGGCACGGCAAGCATATTGGCGTTTGTCCCCACGGCGTTGGCGCCAGCCTTGACGCTGGCATTGGCTACCTGGGCGACGCGGCCGCCCTCCGGGGTAATCTTCACTATCAGCGGAACAGACACCACCTTCTTTATGGCCTCGACAATGGCCGCTACCGCCCCTTCATTCTGACCAAGACTGGCACCAGTAGCCATCTCGGACGCCTCGCCCGTCACTTCGAGGTTAAATGACATATTCGGGCAACACATATTGAGCTCGATCCCGTCGACGCCGGCGTCCTCAAAACGCTTGGCCATATTGACCCAGCCGGGGATGCCCTTGTCGCCGTCATACGTTATGTTGGCGAATATGGCGATATTCTTGGTCGCCTTTCGCCCCTCAACGGCAAGTTTAATGCCCTCGTCAATGTTGATGCGCTTTTCGGCACTGAAGGCGAGAATCCCTTCGTCGGCCCAGTAGCCGTAGCGGGGTTCCTTGTTGATGTAGGGAAACGGGTCGAAGCAGAGCTTGAGGCACACGCCGCCCCAGCCGGTTTCATCGGCGCGCACAAGCTGCTCGACGGACTTGGTGGTCGGCCCGGAGGACACCATAAAGGGGTTTCGCATCTTCACGGAACCGATGTTGACGGACAGATCGAGGTCGTTCAGGGAGGCCATCTGCAACTCCTTATGATAGGGAACGGGACAGCGCTCAATCATATGAAGCAGGACGCCCTCGTCAAGTTCAAGTGAACTGTTCAAGCGAATCGTGCCCGGGGCGTCCCGGGGCTTTGAGAGCGCCTCACGGGTAATGCCCGTACCGGCGCCGAGTCTGCCGGCGTGGAATTTCCTTGTCAGGACGGGAGGTCGGGCTACGATGGCCAAACTGCGGCGGTGGGACAGCGGCGGTGAAGCACCGCACGCCTTCCTGGAACGCGGCGTTGGGGGAAAGGAAACCGTGCATATGAAAGCAAGCAATCCGAGGCCCGAATATCCCCGACCGCAAATGGCAAGGGCCGATTGGCTTTGTCTAAACGGGCCTTGGGAATTCGCATTTGACGAGTCCGGCGAGATCGACGTCGAGGCGGTCCTAGCCGGGGAGAAGCTCGACGGGGAAATCGTCGTTCCGTTCACGTTTGAAAGCCCGCTTTCCGGGATTGGGGACACCTCGTACCACACCAGGGTCTGGTATGCCAGGGATGTGGAGGTACCCGCCTCCTGGGCGTCGCGGCGGGTGCTCATTCACTTCGGCGCCGTCGACTACAGTGCAACCGTCTGGGTAAACGGCCGGGAAATCGGCTCACATAGTGGCGGCCAGGTGCCCTTTTCCTTCGACATCACCGACTATCTCAACGGCTCCCGTGCGCGCATCGTCGTCGGCGTTGAAGACTCGCCGTCCGTGGCGCAGCCGCGCGGCAAGCAGTCCTTGCGGACGAAGTCGTTCAGCAGCTACTACACCCGGACTACCGGCATCTGGCAGACCGTCTGGCTTGAGCCGGTCGGCAGCACTTACATCCGCAGCGTTGCCCTGCGCCCCGACATAGAGCGCAGTGTGCTGCGGGTCGAGGCCGTGATTCGGGGCGTCCGCAACCCTCAGCTCCTGCAGGTGGCGGCGGTCTTCAAGGGGGAACAGATTTCAACGGCGACGGCTCAAATTGGAAGCGGCGCGGTCTCCCTGACGGTGCCGATTCCCGAATGCAGGCTTTGGACCCCCGAAGAACCCAGCCTCTATGATCTGCAGATTGAGATTGTCGAGGACGGTGCCGCCGTCGACAGCGTGAAATCCTACGCCGGTATGCGGGAAGTGTCTGTCAAAGACGGCAAGTTCTGCCTCAACGGCAAGCCGTATTTCCAGAAACTCGTTCTTGACCAGGGCTACTGGCCCGACGGCATCCTGACGGCCCCGTCCGACGATGCGTTCAAGACCGACATTGAGCTAGCGAAGTCCTTCGGCTTTAACGGCGCCAGGAAGCATCAGAAGGTCGAGGACCCACGTTACCACTACTGGGCCGACAGGCTGGGCTTTCTCGTCTGGGGCGAGACGGCCAACGCCCGCAGGTGGGACCCCGCGCGGGAAGAAGCCTTCACCGCCGAGTGGCTCGCCGCCGTCCGGCGAGATGCAAACCATCCCTCGATAGTCGTCTGGACGCCCTTCAACGAGTCCTGGGGGATTCAAGGCGTGGCACGGGACCCCCGCGTACGCGCCTTCGTCGAAAATACCGTGGCGAGAACGCGCGCCGCCGACCCGACGCGCCCGGTAAATGACAACGACGGCTGGGAGCATACCGCCGCTACTGACCTGCTGACGATACACGACTACGAGAAAGAGGGGCACAAGCTGCTGGAGCGTTGGAAAGATTTCGAAGGCAAGGCGGACAGCATCGTCCCTGCGGCTCATCGGGAGAGCCTCGCAGGGGGAGTGGAATACGGCGGGTGGCCGTTTCTCCTGACCGAGTACGGCGGCATCGCCTTCGCTGCCGGCGGCGCCGTGAACGAGGCGTGGGGTTACCACGGCGTGGAAACGACAGAGGAAGGCTTCCTTGAGCGCTTTCGGAATCTCCACGAGGCGATTTACGCCATCGGCTCACTTCAGGGCTTTTGCTATACCCAGCTTACCGACGTCGAACAGGAGATAAACGGCCTAACGACGTTCGACCGCCGTCCGAAGATCGACCCGGCACAGATCGCGCCCACCGTGGGGGGCAGACAGCACGCCGGTGGCGGATAAACTTACCCGCCGACAGTCTGTCGCGGCGAGCCGCGCCCCTTGTCAAAACACGGCACTGGTAAATTTCCCACCAGTTGGGGGGGCTCTACCCCCTTTTTGCTACGCCGGTGGCGGACAACATCCGTGGTCCTTCTATTCGACCGACTCCGGCAGGGCCCTTATCGCTTCTGCGTACGACTCAAGCGGGTCGTAGTTCTTGTGCCAGTCGGTGTAGCAAAAGCCCAGTATCTCGGCACCGGTTCCCTTGGCGGCGTTCATCCATCTCTTGATCCTGCGTCCGGAATTAGCCGAAAAAACGATCTTGTGGCCGCGCTCGGCGGCGAACTTTATGCTGCGGGAATCGGCGCCGGCCCACTTGAGGATGCTCACCTCGCTCGGCAGCCCTTCCCACGAGCCGTAGAAATCGCCGTTGCAAAGGTAGTAGCCGTGCTTGTCGGTGAGGTGCCTTGCATTGTGGAAGGGATCGAACATATCCGACCAGATGTACATCTTCGCGTCGGGCGAATACTTGTGAACGATTTCGACGGCACGTGTAACATGCTTTGCGAGAAGCTCGCCGGGGGTGTAATGGGTGCCGCCGGGCTGTACCTCCCATCCGCCGGTGCGTATCTCGTCATAGCCCAACAGATACGCCGGCGCATCCCAGACCTTTTTCACCCACTGCATCTGCTCTTCGAAGATGTCGAAGACCTTCGGGTCGGTAAGCGACCCCGTCACCTGGTGGCCGTAGATGATGTGCGGATGAAAATACGAGACCTACAGCGTCTCGCCGTCTTTTATTGATGAGTTCTCGGTGAGCCTTATCGGCGGCCCCTGGTGCCAGATGTCGAAGCTGCCGCCGGGAGGCAGGTACGACAGGAAATCAGGCATCGCAGCCTTACCCATAAGCGGATCCGCCACGTAACGGAAGTCCCGCCCCTCAACGTAGACCGTGTCCCCGTCGGCGCTTGTGACGACAAAGGGCTTTATGGGGCGCCTGAGAACGTTGGCCAGGCCGGCAGGCTCTATCTTAAGGTCGTCCCACCACACGGTGCCCGACCTCGCCCCTTCCAGGCCCACTCCGATTGTCATTCCCGTTGTTTCAAGCGTATTGAAGCTGAGCTGAAGCTGCGTCCAGTCGGAATCGGCCGCAACGTAGTCATTGAGGTCGTCGACGGGGTCGACTTCGAGGTTGGTATAGCAGAGGTGCCGTTTGCCGTCGCTTGAGCGGATGAAGAGGTTCGATGCAGCTGCATTGAGGTCTTGCGTCTTGCGCCAGATTGTCACTCGGTAGTACTTGAACGGCTCGACGGCCACGTTCTGTGATACCTGGCATGCGCCCCTGGCCTCCCTGGGCTCCCTGGGCAGTGCGTCAAAGCCCGTCATCTTGAGAGACGACAGGCCGGAGTGCTTGACCACACTGTCGGCCGTGACGCAGAGATCGGCATTGCCTTCCGGTTGCCATGCCTCGATCCGGCCCTCTTCGCCTGCCTCGAAACCGCCGTTGACGATTTCCGGTATGGCGGCCGGGTCGGGCAGGGCCTGTCCGTTCGCCACGATGAAGGGGGCGTTTTTGACAGGCAGCCCGGCGGCGAGGTTCGAGTCGTACCACAAGACGCGCCACGAATAGCCGACGTTGAAGATGTTCGGGATGATGACGATGCCGATCTCGTCGGCGGCCTTCCTCACGCGGCCAATGTTGTCGAAATACTCCTGCGGCATCGCGCGGAGCGTCTGGATGTAGACGTCGTCGACGAGAACGTGCGTGTATCCGGCCTTTTTGGCGCGCTCCATAAGCGCGATCAGATTGTCCGCCCCTTCCGGTTCCACGATTGATTCGCCGAAACGAAACCACTGCTGGGGGAAATCGGCCGCACCTGCCGGGGCACAGATGACGGCGATGACTGCGAGTGCAAAAAACAACCATACCGTTCTCATCATAACGCTCCCTTCATTTTCCTCGCTTGCAAAAGGCCAGATGATTCCCGCAGACAACGTCTGCGGGCTCCATAGCAAAGAGCGGGCTAAGCCCCCCACTGGAGGATGACGCCCATCGCCTTCGACCGATCCTTAAGCAGCATTGCGTAAAGCTCGGGCGCCTCTGTGTACGGTTCGCGGTGTGAGATGCAACTTTCCATATCGATGTCGCCGTCGACGATCATATCGAAGAAGAGCTCTGTGTTGCGCGGTCGCGTCCACTGGTTGTACGGCGTCGCCACCGCAGGCGACGACGAGGCGTGCGCGCCGATAATCGTGTAGCTCGGCGCGTTGCAGAGATCGTGAAAGTCGAAGAACTTGGTCGGCCCCGACGGCGAGGAAAGCAACACAAGGCGCCCCTGGCGCTTCAACGCCTCGAATTCCTGCGGGATAAGCGCCGGTGCACCGGTCACCTCGTAGACGATGTCGGCCATCCGGCCCTTCGTGAGCCTCTCGACCGTTTCGCGCACGTTGGCTTCCTTCGGGTTGATGGGGACGACACGCTTGTGCTTCGGCAGAAGCGCTAAGCGCTCGCTGCTGATATCGACGGCAAAGACGGGCTTCACGCCTGCGAAGAGAAGACACCTCACCGCCATCTGTCCCAAAAGCCCTACGCCATAGACGATCGCCGATTCTCCCCATTCGGGAAGGCCCCGGCGCACGCCGTTGTAGACGATGTCGCTGATCGTGCCGAACGTGGCGAGATCGTCAGGGACGTCGTCGCGGATGGGCCGGGTCTCGGTGATGCTGACGGCGGCGTACAGGCTGTGCGTGCCGAAGCTCGATATCCGCTTGCCCACGAGCGACTCGTCGACTCCCGGCCCGACCTTCAACACGTCACCGACATTGTCGTAACCGGGAACGAACGGGAACTTGCCGTAATCATCCCACGCCGAGCCCTTCAGATACTTTCCGGCAAGAATCGTCAGCTCAGTCCCCGTGGATATGAGCGACCGGCGGGTCTTGACGAGAACCTGCCCCTCGCCCGGTTCCGGGACGGGCCTGTTCTCGATGACGACCTTTTCGGGCTCGGTAAATACTACTGTCGGATTGTCCTGCATAGCCTACCTCCTTTTCCAAATGTGTTGACAGCACCCCCGCCGGTGGACAAGCCACCAGTGCCACTCGAACTCTACCGGCGTCCCCTGTACAAGTCAACAGGGTAAAGGCGCGATTTTCCCTCGTATATTTGCTCTTGCCGGCAACGTTGTTACAATGCATTATGGACGGTAGTGAAGGGGAAGCGAAATGGCACAAACACCGCAGCTCGCGATGAGACACGAAAACCTCGGCGGCCTGCTGTGCCCGAAACCGGCGTTCGGGTATCTCTGCCGGACGTACCGGCCGGGGGATGCGACGTTCTGGTGCGAGATTATGGAGGGCAACATCGGCGAGCAGTGGACCCCGGAGAAGTTCGAGCGGGCAATATCCCGTGCGCCGCAGTTCGACCCGAAGGGGCTCTTTTTCGTGACGTACGGCAGCCGGCCGGCCGGCACCGCCTGTGCGTGGCTGAAGGCCCCCGGCGAAAAAGAAACCGGAACACTGCATATGGTGGCGGTCAAGGACGAGCACCGTGGCCGGGCGCTGGGTTCTTACCTGACGCTCAGGGTTCTCCAGTATTTTGTGGACAGGGGGTTTTCGGCCTGCAACCTGACCACTGACGACTGGCGCATCCCGGCGATAAAGACATACCTCAATCTCGGTTTCAGGCCGGTCCACAGCCACGAGAGCCACCGGAAGCGGTGGGAGAAAATCTTCAGCAAGCTGCAGATAGACCCCGACAGGCCGCTTGGCGGTCATACAGAGTGACAACCGGGGATGCCTGGGAGAAGCAACAAGATGGCACAAACAATGGTGACGCGCGAGGATATTGAGAGAGGGCTGGCCGGGCTGGGTATCGACGGCGGCGTCGAGGTCCACTCGAGCCTGTCCGCATTCGGCCGCGTTGAGGGCGGTGCGGACGCCGTCGTCGATGTGCTGCTCTCGAGTTTCCCGCTGGTGATGGTGCCGGCGTTTACCTGGGGCACGCTTGCCGCTGCCCCCGACGGCGTCCGTATCGAGCGAAACGGCCGCAAGCCCGGCGGCCGCCGCCGCCATTATCAGCACGAATGGACGCCGATAGCGTTCCATAAGGATATGCCCGCAGCCAAGAGTATGGGCGTCATTGCCGAGACGCTGCGAAGGAGGCCGGGAGCGCTGCGAAGCACTCACCCGACGCATTCCTTTGCGGCCGTCGGCGCCGATGCCGAAGAAGTACTCGCCACCGCAGGCCCCGACAGGCCGCTTGCGCCCATCGAGGCGCTGGTTGAAAGGGGCGGGTGGATCCTGATGCTGGGCACGCGTCTTACCTCCTGCACGGCGCTTCACGCCTCGGAACATCTGGCGGGCAGAAACTTTTTCATCCGGTATTCGGTGGACGAGAGCGGCAATCTGTTTAGAATCCGGGCACCCGGATGCAGCAGGGGCTTTGAGAACTTCGATGCAGTGCTGGATACGATCAAGCGTGAGGTGCAAATCGGCGATGCGCGGGTAAGGGCGTACCCGGGCAGCGAGTTCTTCCGCCTTTCGGTGGAGGCGATAAAGAGAGACCCCCGGATAACGGTCTGCTCGCCGGAGTGTGTTTCTTGCGCGGATATGCTGGCAGGAGGCCCGGTCGAGCGGGGCACGGCTGGGGATAACGACAGGTAGATTTCAAGGTTTTGGAAGGAGGTTGCAGATGGCCGGCAGGCGTGTCTTGATAGTAGTTGGGGTTGCGGGCGGTGCGTCTTGCGCCGCGAGACTCAGACGCCTCGACGAAGAGGCCGAGATAGTGATGTTCGAGCGTGGCCCCTACATCTCGTTCGCCAACTGCGGCCTGCCCTACCACATAAGCGGCGTCATCGAGGAGCGTTCGAAGCTCCTCGTCCAGACGCCGGAAGGCTTTGGCAAGAGGTTCAACGTTGACGTCCGCGTAAACAGCGAGGTGCTTTCCATCGACCGCCGGGAGCAGACGGTGGATGTGTGCGGGCCCGACGGGAAGACATACACCGAAAAGTATGACAACCTCGTCCTCTCGCCAGGCGCCGAGCCGATAAAGCCGCCGTTTCCGGGCGTGGACCTGCCCGGCGTATTCACGCTTCGAAACGTCCCCGATACCGACGCGATACTGGCGTATATCGATGAGAAAAAACCTAAAAAGGCCGTCGTCGTCGGAGGCGGCTACATCGGCGTCGAGATGGCCGAAAATCTTCACCACATCGGCATCGAGGTCGCCATCATCGAGATGCTCCCCCAGGTAATGGCCGTTTTCGATCCAGATATGGCCAATTTCCTTCACGAACACCTCCACTACCAGGGGATAGCGACGTGGCTCGGCGACGGGGTGGCCGGTTTTGCCCAGGTGGATGACGGTATCGAGGTGAAACTCCAAAGCGGCCAGACGGCCGTCACCGATCTTGTCATCCTGTCAATCGGCGTGCGTCCCGATACGAAACTCGCCCGCGATGCGGACCTCGCGATCGGCGAGTCCCGTGGGATAAAGGTGGATGCCCTTATGCGTACCAGCGACCCGGCGATCTACGCCGCGGGCGATGCCGTCGAGGTGACGAACCTCGTCACCGGCAAGCCGGCCGTCATAGCCCTTGCCGGCCCCGCAAATCGCCAGGGCAGGATCGCCGCCGACAACATCTGCGGCCGCGAGTCCGTGTATAGCGGCACGCAGGGAACATCCATTGTGAAAGTGTTCGACCTGGTGGCGGCCTGCACCGGCGCCAACGAGCGGACGCTAAAAGCCGCCGACATCCCCTACAAAAAGGTTCACATCCACCCAGCCAGCCACGCCGGCTACTACCCGCACGCCTACCAGATGACTGTCAAGGCGCTCTTCAACCCGGACAACGGCAAGCTCCTCGGTGTCCAGATAGTCGGCCCGGACGGCGTCGACAAGCGCATCGATATCTTCGCCGCCGCCCTTCGCTGCGGCGTCACGGTGCACGAGCTCGAAAACTACGAACTCGCCTATGCCCCTCCCTTCGGCTCCGCCAAGGACCCCGTCAATATGGTGGGCTTCGTCGCGTCGAATGTTCTCAAGGGCGATCTGAAGGTGGCCTACTGGGAGGATTACAAGTTTCCGCTGGATGGGGACGAAGTGGTCGTCGACTGCCGTTCCCAGGGAGAATGGGACCAGGGCCACGTGCCGGGGGCCGTGCTCATCCCCATCGACCAAATGCGCGGGAGAATCGGCGAACTTCCCCGCGACAGGAAGATCCTCGTGTACTGCGCCGTCGGCATACGCGCCTATATGTCCTGCAGAATCCTTACGCAGAAGGGCTATGACGCCTGGGACCTCTCCGGCGGCTACCGCACCTTCCGGTCGGTCCACCCCGAAACAGCGACAGGCATCGACCCGAAGGATATGTTCGCCGAACTCCAGGAGAAGTTCTGCACCTCGCCGACGCAGTCCGCGCGCGCTGCGGAAAAATAGTACCTGGTGCGGCATACAATACCGCACGGCACAAATGATATTTGTCCCGCGTGTGCCAGCCGATGGGTAGGGCGGACATTCTTGTCTGCCGTCGTTTATTCCGCGTGCGCTAAGGTTTACCCGCGTGGAGGGCGCATCCTGCATAACTGCGGGCGCAATAAATTGCGCCCCTACATTTTGATGTGCCACTGGTGGCTTGTCTTGTAGGGCGCGCCTTGGCGCGCGCGGTCAATGTGGCACTGGTGACTTGCCCGCCAGTGGGCCCCTTTTCCGGAAAGGAGCACAAGAGCGATGGCGCACGTATTCGACGACAATTCGCTCACTATCGGCCGGACGCCGCTCGTGCGGCTAAGCCGAATCGCCCAGGGGCAAAAGGCCGTCATCCTGGCAAAGGTGGAGGCGAGAAATCCCTCCTTTTCCGTCAAGTGCCGGGTGGGCGCCTCGATGGTATGGGACGCCGAAAAGCGGGGGCTGCTCGGCCCCGGCAGGGAAATCGTCGAACCCACAAGCGGCAACACGGGGATCGCCCTGGCCTTTGTCGGCGCGGCGCGCGGCTACCCGGTCACCATCACTATGCCGGAGACGATGAGCATCGAGCGCAGGAAGGTCTTGAAGGCGCTCGGGGCGAACGTGGTGCTGACCCCCGGCGCCGGCGGTATGCCGGCGGCAATAGCCAGGGCCGGCGAGATCGCCGCAAGCGACCCGCAGCGCTACTTCTGCCCGCAACAGTTTGAGAACCCGGCCAACCCCGCAATCCACGAGAAGACCACCGGCCCGGAAATCTGGGAGGACACCAACGGCGCGGTTGACGTCCTGGTTGCCGGCGTCGGCACCGGCGGGACGATTACCGGCATCTCGCGCTACATCAAGAAAACCGCCGGAAAAGCCATTATTTCCGTCGCCGTCGAGCCGGAATCGAGCCCCGTGTTGACTCAAACACTCGCCGGGAAACCGCCCCAAGGCGGCCCTCACAAGATTCAGGGCATCGGCGCGGGATTCGTGCCGAAGATACTCGACCTCTCGCTCGTCGACAGGGTCGAGACGGTAACAGACGAAGAAGCGATGGAAACGGCCCGGCGCCTTGCATCCGAGGAAGGCATCCTCTGCGGGATTTCGTCAGGGGCGGCCACGGCAGTTGCGGCAAGGCTGGCCGCGCTCGCACAGTTCGAAGACAAGACAATCGTCGTCATATTGCCCGATTCGGGCGAGAGATACCTTTCGAGCGCCCTCTTCGAGGAGGCTTCGCCCCCTTTCCTGCAGTAATGTGGCGCTGGAGGCCCTCCACGGCGGGTAAACCTTGGCACGCGCGGAACCATCCGGCCCTTCGCGGGCGAGGCATGCCTCGCCCCTACGAAGAATATGTGGCACTGGTGGCTGTGCAGGGTGGGTTTTAGTCCACGCAAAACGTGATCATGGCGGCATACAACGGGGCCCTGCATTTATTCTACAATAGGTAGGGCGGACATTCTTGTCTGCCGAACGTTTATTCCGCGTGCGGCAAGCCGCGCCCTACGTGAAAATGTGGCACTGACGGCGCGGCGGTAGATGCCTTCGCGTGTTTTGGGGTACCAAGGGATCGCTATGGAAAGCAAGGCACCAGGCGACGGCGGATACAGGCACGTGATACGAGTTGCGCTGCCGCTCATCCTGTCGAATGCAAGCGCAACGGTTATGTCGTTCGTCGACCGCATCTTTCTTGCGCGATACAGCGGCGACGCGATGGCGGGGGCGGCATTCGCCGGGATGGCGGCCTGGACGTTGATGACTGTCTTCCTGGGAACCGCCGGCTACACCGGCACGTTCGTGGCACAGTACTACGGCGCGGGCAGGAAAGAGAGGATATCCACCGCTGTATGGCACGGCATCTACTTTGCGCTTTTCTCAGGCGTCGTTCTCTTGGTCATATCCGGTTTTTCCCGGCAGATAATGGACCTTGCCGGACACGCACCGGGTCCCAGGCGAGAGGAGATTATCTACTTCCGGATATTCCTGGCCGGCGGTGGCCTCATAATTCTAAACGGCGCGCTGGCGGCCTTTTTCGGCGGTCTCGGCAAGACGTATTACAATATGGCCGTCTTCGTGCCCGCCAACTGCCTCAACGTCATCCTCAACTATTGCCTCATCTTCGGCCACTGGGGATTTCCGCGCTGGGGCACGAAGGGAGCGGCGGTAGCCACCGTCGTTTCCGCCGGCGCCGCGACGCTCACGCTTGTGGCGGTTCTGGTCTTAGGAAAGACGGGCAGGCTGTACGGGGTTCTGAGGCGGCCGCGTTTCGAGAGGGATCTCTTCGCGAGGCTTCTGCGGTTCGGCGTTCCCAACGGCCTGCAATGGACCGTGGATATGACGGGCTGGACGATCTTTATGATGCTTGTCTGCCGGCTCGGCGGCGTCCAGCAGCAGGCGGTCAGCGTCGCCTTTTCCATAAACCACCTGGCCTTCCTGCCGATGGTGGGCTTCGGGATGGCGACCTCGATCCTTGTGGGCCAGTTCATCGGGTCGGGAAGACCGAAACTGGCCGAGAAGGCAACGTCTGCGTCGTTCAAAATGACGCTTGCGTATATGGTGACAGTGGCCGTTGTCTTTGCCGTCGGGCCGGGACCGCTGGTGGCGCTCTTCAAACCGGACCTCCCCGGCGCCCAATGGCCCGCCGTTTACGCGCTGGCAGCGATCTTTATGAGGTTCGTGGCGGTCTATTGCGTATTCGATGCGGTCAACATCGTCTACTCCGGTGCGCTCAAGGGCGCAGGCGACACGACCTTCGTGATGTTTATGATCGCCGTCCTCTCCGCCTTCGGCCTTGTTATCCCGACGTACTTGGTTCTTAGCGTCTTCGACCTCGGCTTCTTCGCGGCGGCCGCCATAGCCACGGCCTACATAGGTCTTATGGCCATCGCCTTCTACGCCCGCTACAGAGCCGGCAAATGGAAATCGATGCGCGTCATCGAGAGCCCCGTGCCGTCAGTGTGCCCCGGCATCGAACGCCCCGACATCGAGGCATAGTCGTGTAGGGTGCGCCTGACGAAGACGCCCCGTGGCTTGCAGCACGCGGAATATGATCCCCACGGCGGAGCAAGCCCTCCAGTGGCGGGTGAAATTTATGCGCCGGCAGTGTGGCGTACCCGCCGTGGCACACACATCAGCCGTAGGGGCGCGATTCATCGCGCCCGCGGAAGGCCAGTTGATTGCCACGGACAACGTCCGCGGCCCCCGTAGGGGCGCCGCTTGCTGCGCCCTCAGCACCGGGCAGGGCAAGCCCTGCCCCTAC
>JAGHCE010000182.1 GCA_021160625.1 Planctomycetota bacterium
CATTCGCACGCCTCAAAGGGGACGCTCGCCGCGGACAGGAGTATGCTGAACGGCATTCCGCTGGCGCCTTCGCAGCTGACGCTTGCCGAGTACCTCGCCGGGAGAGGCTACAACACGGCGGCGTTCGTGGCCAACTACGTCTGGCTTGCGCGTCAGTTCGGCTTGCAGCAGGGGTTTGCCTGGTATCATGACCGGCCCCGGTACCTGATATTCCTCAAGTCCGGCACGCCGCTTTACAAGCACGGCCTCCGGATCGCCGACAGGCTCCTCGGGCGCAACGGCAAGCTCCTCCAGGGCTACTGGAGCGCCCGGACGGTGACGCGATTTGCCCGGTCCTGGACGGCGAAAAACAGCCGGACGCCGTTTTTCCTCTTTCTCAATTATATGGACCCGCACGAGACCTACGCGCCGCTGCCGGGCTTCGACCGCATCCAGGGCAAAGACATCCCGTACAACGATATGCTCACGCACCTTTCCCGTTGGCAGAAGTTCCGCGACGACTACATCACCAACGGCGGCACTCTGGACGAGACCTTCCTGCAGCAGGTTGCAAACCAGTACGACGGCGAACTGGCCTACTGCGACCACTTCCTGGGGGAGTTCATCGAGTCCCTCAAGGAGCAGGGCATTTACGACAACACCCTAATCATCATAACGAGCGATCACGGCGAATTTTTCGGGGAGCACCAGCTCTTAAACCACGGCGTAGGCATCTATGAAGGGGGGCTGCGCGTACCCATCCTCGTGAAATACCCCGGCCGTGAGCACGCCGGCGAGGTCATCTCCGAACGCGTATCGATTGGAGACATCTTCGCCACGGTCCTTGAGGTACTCGGGTTTGCCCTGCCGGAATGCAGCGCTCGGCCTCTCGGCGCGGCGGCGCGTCCAATCCTGGCCGAGGACTACGAGAACCACCAGAAAGTCCGCCAGTACGGAGAGCGGTTCCGGAGAAGCCAGACGGTAATCTACTCCGGCGACTGGAAATACATCCACTCCTCCAACGGCTCTCACGAGCTCTACAACCTCCGCAGTGACCCGCAGGAAACCATCAACCTGGTCGACCTGCGCCCCGCCATAGCGCGCGACCTGGCAGCCGGGATTGCCGACTGGCGGGAAAAGACGCCGTATTTCGATGGTACGGCACATATCCAAGAGCAGATGACGCCCGAAATGCGCCGGAGATTGAGATCCCTGGGCTACCTCGGCGGCGGCGCCAGTCACTAAAGGCCATTTTTGAACCGGTTTGTGGTTTCGCCCCCTTCCTGCTATGTGGCACTGGTGGCTTATCCACCAGTAGGAGGGCTTCGCCCCCTTTTTGCTATGGGGCCCGGCACGTTGTGCCGGGAGTTAACTCACCTTCCGCGGGCGCGGTGTGTCCAATGGGTAGGGCGGACATTCTTGTCTGCCGTCGTTTGTTCCGCGGGCCAGGCTCTGTCAAGTGCCATGACGTGGGTTACAGGTTGTGCCACGACATGGTATACAGTTGGAGGCGGGGTTTCCCCCGCCTGCTGCGGCCGTAAAGCCCCTGCCCGCCCTCACTCCAATATCGCCTCATCCACTTGTAACCGGTCCTGCGTGTGACCCCAAAACGATGGCAGACGCAGGCAAAACTCCACCGCCCAGATTCCACCGCCTTCACAAAAAGCATCCTCGACTCCACCTCGCTAACCTCTCTCCACGACATCCGAGTACCCTCCTTCCTCCTCCGGAGGATACTCAAAACTGTATACCATGTCGTGGCATAACCTGTATACTATTTCCTGGCACTGCACAATGCTTCGCCCCTACGGAGGGTGTGTGCCGCAGCGGCTACGTAGGGCGCGGCTTGCCACGCCGTGGGGATCATATTCCGCGTGCGCTAAAGCGCACCCTACATTGGCCACGGACGTTGCCCGTGGCGATCAACTGGCCTTTTCGGGAGCGAGTATGCCTCTGTACGAGTACAAATGCGGCGAGTGCGGCGAGGTTTTCGAGGCGCTTTTGAAGATGTCCGAAAGGGACACTGCCCCCCGGTGTCCCTCGTGCGGCTGTGAGACGACAGGAAGGTTGTTGAGCGTTTTTGCGTCGCACTGTTCGGGCGGCGCCGGCCAGGGCCGGGGGTCCTGTGCGAGCTGTTCGGGGGGCAGCTGCTCTGTCTGCGGGCTGTGAGAGGAGGGGAGGGCTTCGTCCCCCTTTTGCTACGGGGGCCACGGACATTGTCCGTGGCGATCAACTGACCTTCTGCGGGCGAGGCGTGCCTCGCCCCTACGAGCAATATGTGTGCCACGGCGGGGCTTGCCCCGCCATGCGGATCATAATTCCGCGCACGCCAGCCAACAAGTAGGGTGGACATTCTTGTCCGCCGGCATTTATTCCGCGTGCGCTACGAGCGCACCCTACACAACGATTGCGGCGTTGCTGGCTTGGTAGGGGCGCATTGTGACGGGGGTGCGCGGTGGCGGAAAATGAGGGCGGTATGAAGAGGCTTTGGGCGCCGTGGCGGATGAAATACATCGAGGAGATTCCCAAAACGGATGGGTGCTTTCTCTGCGAGGCGGCCGAAGCGGGAGAGGCGGGCGATGAAAACCTTGTCGTCTGGCGCGAGGATCTGGCGCTCTGCGTGATGAACCGTTACCCGTATAATAACGGTCATCTCTTAGTGGCTCCCTGCCGCCACGAGGGTGAAATCGGCTCCCTTTGCGAAGAGGAGCGGGCGGCGCTTTTCGGCGGCCTGGTCCGCGCAAAGGACCTTTTGCAGAAGGTAATGAGCCCGGACGGCTTCAATATCGGTCTCAACCTTGGCAGGGTGGCCGGTGCGGGCCTGGAGAGTCATTTGCATTTTCACGTGGTCCCGCGCTGGAACGGCGACACCAATTTTATGCCGGTCCTGGCGGATACGAAGGTGATTCCCGAAGCTTTGTCGGACCTGTGCGGTAAACTCAAGGGCGCCTTGAAAGGATGAGAGACACTCAAATGCCCCCGGCAAACGAGCATACAAACGATCCGGCCGGCCTGGCCGCCTACGCGGCCGATCCGAAAAAGTCCCGTGGCCGGCGCTACCCGGACGAGCCCGATTATCGAAACCCCTACCAGCGCGACCGGGACAGGATAATCCATTCCACCGCCTTCAGGCGTCTCGAGTACAAGACGCAGGTCTTCGTCAACCACGAGGGCGACTACTATCGCACGCGGTTGACCCATACCCTGGAGGTGGCGCAGATTGCCCGTTCCATCTCGCGCGCCCTGCGGCTGAACGAAGACCTTACCGAGGCGGTGGCGCTGGCACATGACCTGGGCCATACGCCGTTTGGCCATTCGGGCGAGGAGGCGCTGCGCGAGCTGATGAAGGATCACGGAGGCTTCGAGCACAACTTCCAGGGCCTCTGGGTGGTTGACAGGCTTGAAAAACGCTATCCCGGCTTTGATGGCCTCAATCTCACCTGGGAGCTGCGCGAGTCGATGGTCAAGCACCACAGCCGCTACGACGACACCGGTAAGGGCAGGATCTACTGGGGCGAGTATGATTTCGACCGGCAGACGAGTCCGCTTATGGAGGCCCAGGTCGTGGACCTCTCTGACGCGATAGCCTACGACAGCCACGACATAGACGACGGACTCACAGCCGGCTTTATCGACGAGGAAAGTTTGATGGAAGTGCCGCTCTTCGCCGAGTCCGCCGCGAAGGTCGAGAAGAAATACGGTAAGCTCGGCACGACGCTCAGGCACCGGCAGATTGTCAGGGAGCTCATAAATATCGAGGTGACGGACGTCCTCGACGAGACCCGAAAGAGGATCAAAGAGGAGCCGATCACCTCGGTTGAGGACGTCAGGCGCCTGAGGCGGGACGTGGTCGGTTTCTCGCCGGAGCGCCAGGTGGCGAAAAATGAACTGGAAGATTTCCTGATGGAGCGGTTATACTCTCACCACAGGGTGAGGCGAATGGCGATAAAAGCAAGGCGCTTCGTGACCGAGCTTTTCAAGGTCTACGTCGCCGAGCCGTCGCAGCTGCCGCCGGAGTTCCAGCGCCACGTGGCCGATGTCGGCCTCGAGCGGGGAGTCTGCGACTACATAGCCGGTATGACCGATCGCTACGCGCAGGACGAGTACAAGAAACTCTTCTACCCCTACGAGCGAACGTAGAGTCTCCGAAGAAGCACCGCGCCTTTTGAGGGTCGAATGACCCCTCGGCGTTTTGTCGGAGGGTTTCAGAGAGGGGAAAGGAGGTCCAGTGAGGACGCTTATCTACGTAATCCGAGGCATCTTCATCCTTGTGTGCGCTGGCGCTGGGCTCGCGGCTGCCAGGGTCCTTGAAGCGGCCGGGTCCCAGAACTTCTTCTCAGACCCCTTCAAAATGGTGCTTTTCTCCGTTGGGCTTGGTATCGTCGCCATTTTGCTGGATATCTTTGTTGGTAGGCATTCCCCGGCGACGCTCGCGGCCATCTTCATCGGCGTTATCGTCGGCGGCATCTTCGCCTTTTTCGTCGCAAATGCCGTTTCGCTTTTCTTTCCCGACTTCAACGACGCTTCCTACGCCCTTGCCGTCAAAATCATAGCCTGGGTAATTCTTACCTACCTGTCGATTACCGTTATCCTGCAGACCAAAGACAATTTCCGGTTCGTCATCCCCTATGTCGAATTTTACCGCCAGACCCGAGGCGAAAAGCCTATTCTCCTTGATACAAGTGCCATCATCGACGGTCGGATCGCGGACCTTGCCGAGACGGGCATCCTGGAAAGCACGCTCATCGTGCCGAGCTTCGTCCTTTCCGAGCTCCAGGCCGTTGCGGATTCGAGTGTGAGGACCAGGCGCCTGAGGGGCAGGAGGGGCTTGGACATCCTTGCGCGCCTGAAAGGCAGCGAAAGCGTGGACGTCAAGGTCCTCGACACGGCCGCGACCGCCGAGCCGGTGGACCAGCGCCTGGTCAAACTCGCAAAAAGCCTCGACGGCAGGATAGTCACCACCGATTTCAACCTTAACAAAACCGCCCGCCTCCAGGGCATCAAGGTGATGAACTTGAATGATATGGCGAATGCCTTGAAGCCCGTGGTCGTCCCTGGCGAGACGCTTTCGCTGTCGATTATCAAGGAGGGCGAGGAGCCCGCCCAGGGCGTAGGCTACCTCGACGACGGCACGATGGTGGTCGTCGAAGGCGGCAGGTCGAGAATAGGAAAGACGGTTAACATTGCCGTCACGAGCGTCCTGCAGACCTCCGCCGGCAGGATGATATTCGGCAAGCTCGAAGGATAGCCCCGTATGCCTCCCAATGTCGCACTTATAATCCCTGCGGCCGGCGAGGGCCGTCGGATGAAAAGCCGCACGCACAAGCCGTTTCTCTCACTCGGCGACCGATCTGTTCTCCAGGTTACCCTCGAACGTTTCCAGGGGATGGATGTGATTGGGCAGGTAATCCTGGCGCTTGGTCCCGCTGACATCCCCAAAACCGGCGCCGTCCCGGCAGAGATGGCCTCGCTCGGCGTCACCGACGTCGTCCCCGGCGGCGCCACCCGCACCCAGAGCGTCTCGAACGCCCTGGGAGCCCTTGCCGACGCCGTGGACACGGTACTCATTCACGATGCCGTGCGCCCCTTTGTCTCGGCAAGCGTGATAGAAGGCGTGATAGAGGCCGCCGGGCGCACCGGCGCCGCCATCGCAGCGGTGCCCGTGAAGGACACGGTAAAGGACGTGGAAGGCGGTATAATCCGCCGTACGGTGCCGCGCGAGGGGCTCTATCTTGCGCAGACGCCGCAGGGTTTTCGTCGCGAGGTAATAGAGGCGGTGCAGGCGCAAGGCTGCCCGGAGGCCTTCACCGATGATGCGGGCCTTGTGGAGAAAATCGGCGGCAGGGTGGAGATAGTTGAGAGCACGTACCTCAATTTCAAGATCACGACACCGGAGGACCTGGCGCTGGCGAGGGCGGTTTTGCGGGCCTTTCGGGAAGGGGACATCGTTTTTTGATGCGAAAATGCTTGAATTTTTCCGATAGAATGGAGACGATATAGTTCTGCAGCGAGGGGATTTGATTTTCCGAACTGAAAGGAGGGAGATATGCGGTCCAAAAACATCCTGACGGCCGGGGGGATTCTGGCCGTGGTGCTCGCCGGTGCTCTTATTGCCCAGACACTCGATGCCGGCGCCGAGCTGGCGATAGTCGACAGGGTTTACAAGGCGCGCAGCGACTACACGAAGGCGCTCACCGAACTGGCCAACCACTACCTGCGCGTCGGCGACGTCACGAAGTCCAGCCGCGCCACGAGGGAGCTCAAGGCCTTCAGTTCGATTGAGCAGTACACCTACGCCAAGGACACCGCCGGCCCTGTCGTCGAAGAACCCATCAAGGTTCTCAAGTACATCCCGGAGGCTAATGACTATTACATCGACGGCAAGATAATCGCCGAAAGCCGCCGCAAGGCCAGAAAGGACCTGGCGCTCAAGCGCTTCGCAAAGATCCTCGAAACCTGGCCCGAAAGCGACAAGGCGGCCGCGGCCGCTTACGAGATGGCCGAGCTTTACGCCGGCGTCTACTACCGCGACTACGACCTTGCGGCCAAGTACTACAAGAAGTGCTACGACCTCGATCCCGCCACGCTTGAGCCGGCGCTGGTCAAGGCCGGCGATATGTACGTGAAGCTCGGCCGCAACGAGGACGCCGTCACGATGTACAAACTCGCCGTCAAGGGCTCACGCGACACGAAGCACAAGGAAGCGGCGGAGAAGGCCCTCGAGAAACTCGCCGCCGAAGGGTTTTGACACAAAACTGTTTGCTTGCACAGCGGGGCCGCCGTCGGTGGCCCCGTTTTCTTTGGGAGGGCTTCGCCCCCTTCCTGCTACGGGGGCCACGGGCGTTGCCCGAGGCAATCATTTGGCCTTCCGCGGGCGAGGCGTGCCCAATGGGTAGGGTGGACATTCTTGTCTGCCGTCGTTCGTATTCCGCGCGCGGCAAGCCGCGCCCTACGTGAAAATGTGGTGCTGGTGGGCCGGCACGTTGTGCCGGGAAGTCCACCGGCCTTCCGCGGGCGAGGCGTGCCTCGCCCCTACGAATGCTGTGTGCCACTGGTGGCTGTGTAGGGGCACGATTTATCGCGCCCTCGTTTTCCAGTGGCAGTACCGAGCGCAATAAATTGCGCCCCTACAAGCAATGCGTGTGCCACGGTGGGACTTGCCCCGCCGTGCAGTGATTACGGCGGCATACGACGGGACCCTACAGGGCTGAAATCAAATTATTCAGGGAATGCGAGCCTTTAGATTGGAGAAGACCCTGTCAGGACTCGGATTTGACCTCATTGCCGTCGACGGCAAGGCCCGCGCTGGGCTGATAAGGACCCCGCACGGGGAGGTTCCGACGCCGACGTTTATGCCGGTGGGCACCCAGGGGAGCATAAAGTGCCTTTCGCCGAAACAGGTGCGTTCGACGGGCACGGGGGTAGTCTTAGCCAATGCTTATCATCTGATGATAAGGCCCGGCGCCGAAGTGGTGGCCGAAGCCGGGGGTGTCGGGCAGTGGACGGGATGGGAAGGAGTGACGCTGACCGACAGCGGGGGCTACCAGCTTTTTTCCTTGGCCGAGCTGACAAAGGTTTCTGACAAAGGGGTGAAATTTCGCTCCCATGTGGACGGCGCACCGCTTTTTATGTCACCTGAGGAAGCAATCAGGGTTCAAAATTTGATCGGCGCCGATATAATTATGCCTCTCGACGACTGCGTGGGGTTCCCGGTGGAAAGGTACCGTGCCGAGGAATCCGTGCGGCGTACGCTCCTGTGGGCGCGTGCGTCGAAAGCCGCGCACAAGAGGGACGACCAGGCGCTTTTCGGCATCGTCCAGGGCAGTACGTACGATGACCTAAGACGTAAGTGTGCCGAAGGGCTCGTCGCGCAGGACTTCGCCGGGTACGCGATAGGGGGGGTAAGCGTCGGCGAGGGGACCGCGCTCATAAGGGAGGTGGTGGGAACATCCGTAGAGTGGCTGCCGCCTGAGAAGCCGCGCTACCTTATGGGAGTGGGCCCGCCTGGGGACCTCTTGGCGGGGGTGGCCGCCGGGGTGGATATGTTCGACTGCGTAATGCCGACGCGCAACGGCCGCAACGGTTGGGCCTTTACCGCGCGCGGCACGGTGAAGGTGAAAAACGGCGCCTACGCCCGGGCGAGTGGGCCGCTGGAGCAGGGATGTGACTGTTACACGTGCCGCAATTTTTCGAGGTCTTACATAAGGCACCTCTTCAACGTGGGGGAAATACTGGGTATGACGCTTGTGTCGCTCCATAACCTGAGGTACTTCGCCAGGCTTATGCAAGGGGCGCGCGAGGCGATAACGGCCGGCAGGTTCGCCGAGTTCTGCAGCGACTGCCTGGCAGGACTGGCACAAGAAGGCAAAGGAGAAGCACAATGAACTGGATGATATTGGCACAGGCCGCGGCCCCGGCTGCCCCGTCCGCCGCGCCGGAGAACCCGCTGGGAGCCCTGAGCACGTTCTTGCTGCCCATCGGGTTTATGCTGGTTATTTTCTATATCCTGCTCATCAGACCGCAGAAAAAGCAGGAAAAAGCTCGCAAGGATATGATCAACGCCTTGAAAAAGAACGACAAGGTCGTCACAATTGGCGGAATACACGGAATCGTCGCCAATGTTCGCGACAAGGATGTCACGCTCAAGATAGACGAATCGGGAGATGTCCGCATTCGCGTGTCCCGAAGCGCCGTATCCCGCGTCATAACGAAAGACGCCGACGACGAGGAGTAGCGGCATTCGGCGGGATTCCGGCCGCATTCACTTGAGGATTTTGAAAGGCTTCCTATGAAACGCTCGTACACCTGGAAAGTGGTTCTTATCATCGTAATCGTGGCGCTGGCGATCCTGGGGCTCGAAAGCAAGCCCATCCGGCGCGGCATAGACCTGCGCGGAGGGGCGGAGCTGCTCTTCAGGATAGATACGTCCAGCCTGAGCGAAAAGCAGCAGCTCCTGGGCCTCACCGACAAGACCGTGGATATCATCCGCGAGAGGATAGACCCCACCGGTGAGAGGGGCCTCGTGATCCAAAGCAGGGACCAGCACCGGATAATGATGCAGCTGCCGGGGTTTTCGCGTGACCAGACCAAGGAAATCATCGCCCTTGCCACGAATATGGGCAAGCTCCAGTGGCGCCTCGTGGCCAATGACGACCCTACGAAGGTCGCGCTGCTTGAGGCCGGCAAGAAAGTCCCCGGCTACGAGTACTACAAGTACGCCGAAGGCGCCCGCCGGCTAATGATAGACAGGGCGACGAGGAACGGCGAGACGATCTTGATCCCTGAGGGGCTCCTGATACGTGTCGACGACAAGTATAACATAACCGGAGAGCTCCTCAGCCGCGTTCAATCCACCGTAGACCGCACGGGCGGCCCGGCGGTCCTCTTCGAAATGAAGCCGGAAGGCGCCCGGCGGTTCGGCAAGCTCACCGGCGACCACCAGGGTGAACGGCTTGCCATAATCCTGAACGATCAGCTCTACAGCGCGCCGACCATCCAGGACAAAATTACGGACCGAGGCGTCATCACGAACATCCCCTCGGCCAAGGAACGCGACAATCTCGTCAAGGTCCTCAATTCCGGTTCGCTGAAGGCCCCGCTTATCCTCGAGAGCGAACAGTACGTCGGCCCGACGCTGGGCGCCCGCACCATACAACGCGGCGTCAAGTCCGGCATCATCGCGGGTATCGTCGTACTCGTATTTATGGTGGTCTATTATCTCGTGGCCGGGTCCATCGCCGACTTCGCACTCTGCCTCAATATTCTTGTCCTGCTTTCGGTGATGGCCGTCTCCAGGGCGACGCTGACGCTACCGGGCATCGCAGGGATAGTCCTGACGGTCGGTATGGCCGTCGACGCCAACGTGCTGATATTCGAAAGAATCCGCGAGGAACTCCGAATGAAGCGCGACCTGCCGGTTGCCATCAGGATGGGCTACGAAAAGGCGTTTACCGCCATCTTCGACTCGAACCTCACAACCTTCGCCACCGCTGCGATACTCTACGTCTTCGGAACGGGGCCGGTTAGAGGCTTCGCGATAACGCTCTCCATCGGTATCCTCGTTTCGTTCTTCACGGCCGTTTTCGTGACGCGGGTGATATTCGAACTGCTGGTCAAGCATAACCTCGTCAAGCAGGTGAAGATGC
>JAGHCE010000099.1 GCA_021160625.1 Planctomycetota bacterium
CGACCGAATAAACTCACTACACATCGCTTCCAGAAACCCCTCGGAGGACAGATATTACACGCTACAGCCGCGCCGACGCAAAGGCCCGGTGAATTCCCTTGCGCGCCGCAGGCCCTCAAATATGCTGTGGTATGTGCGGGGCGTTTCACGAAAACCGGGAGCACCAACAGGCTGGAGGCACTCAGATGGAAACCAACATTGCCGGAGAGAAAGTCTTTTACGTTGACTACACGTGGCCGGAGCTCGACGCCCTCGACCGCGCCGGAACCGTGCTCGTCCTGCCGTCGGGCGCTGTTGAAGAGCACGGGGCGCACCTGACCTTGGCCAACGACTCGACCGCCGCCGCCGAGGTGGCTCTCAGGGCCGCCAGGGAAATCCCCGGTGTGATCGTTATGCCGTGCCTGTGGTACACGCCCAGCCTCGACACGTCAAACTATATGGGTACCATAAGCATCCGCCCCACCAACTTCGTGAACTACGTCTGCGACATTCTTGAATCGCTCTACCGCCACGGTTTCAGGCAGCTTGTTGTCGCGAACGTCCATGGAGGAGCAAAGACGGTCCTCGACGTGGCTATCCGGGAGTTTCACCATCGAATGGGCAATGCCGAGAGGGCCTACAACGACGATTTTTTCATCCATCTGCACAACGTGTACGCCGTGCCGGCGGACTATCTGAACACACTTGTTGAGGGCAGGGAGTCCGGCCATGCCTGCGAGCTGGAAACATCGGTGGATATGTACCTCTTCCCGGAACGCGTCCAGCCCGAAAAGGCCGTCGAGGAGTACATCCCCTGGGAAGAGGGCTTCGAGTGGTACATCGGCGATATGCACGCGGTAAACCGAAACGGCGTTCACGGCGACGCCACGAAGGCAAGCGCCGAAAAGGGCGAGAAGGTCGTCAATGCCCTCGTCTCGGCGCTGGCCGATATCCTGCGGAAATTGGTTGAGGGACACACCTGGGCATAGCGCGCAGGGGGCGCCCTCCACGGCGGGTAAACCTTGACGCACGCGGAATAATGCTGTAGGGGCGTAAGTTCACTTGCGCCCGCAGGCAAATGGTAGCGAGCAGTCCTCCTGGGCGCGATAAATCGCGCGCCTACACGGGGGGTAACGACAGGTTTTGGTTGATGCCTCTTGTTCGCCTGCGGCGAACACCGACAATAAGTTGTCGGTGCCACCCGCGCCGGCGCAAAGGCCCGGTGGGGCAAGATTTGTGTGTCGGCAGTGTGGCGTACCAGCCGTGGCACACACGGAATAGATGACGGCAGACAAGAATGTCCGCCCTACCTATGGCAGGACGAAGGCGACCCACCCCGCGCGTGGGTTGGACAGGTAGGACAGGCATTCTTGCCTGTCACTTACTGAAACCCTCCCCGCGCGTGCGGAATAAACGACGGCAGACAAGAATGTCCGCCCTACTCATAGCCGGAGGAGGTCAAAGCCCCCCCCGTTTTCAGACCTCGTACACCTTTCCCTCGCGGAACTCGCCCCAGGCGACCTCGAAGGCGACGTCACGGTCGGGAATCGGCCTTACCGGCACGTCGCGGACGTCAAAAAGGTCCTCAGCGGCACCGTTGTGGACAAGGGTGAGGACGGTATTCCGCAAATCCTCGTTTTCCTCGAGGAACCGGTAGGGCTTTCCGGTTTCCGGCTCGACAAGCGCCGGGTGCATCTCGATACCCTTATCGTCGAGGATGCAGTGGCTGCCCCTGCTGCCGACGCCGCGCTCGAACATCGCCAGGACGGCCTTCAACATCGCGACGTGCGTAAGGCACTGCTGGATGGTCATAACGGCACCGGCGAGTTCGCCGGCCGACGACACCTTGAGCCCCTCGTCAACGAGCCTCGCGTACTGTTTCACGGCCGCTGCCAGGGCCTTGGCCGCACCGCTGCGGCTGCGCAGGTGCGCGCCGTAGCGCGTCATACGCCTGCGGATTTCGGCCAGCGCCTCTGCCGGCGTGACGTCTGCGGAGAGACCCTTGGCGAGTATCTCTTCGAGCGACGCCACCGCCTGGCGGATGCCTTCTTTCGTATCCGGTGAGGCGTCCTGTGCGGGCGTGTCGGAACCGTAGGCGTTTGCGATGTATTGGGCCGCCCTTATGCCGCCGGCCTGTCCGGCGTTCAAGGCCGATCCCCCTGGGCGCTTGACGCCGTGGGTACCCGCCATCTCGCCGATGACGAACGTGTGCGTGAGGTTTGATTCCCACCACTTGTTGACGGCGAACCCGCCGTTGTGGTGCTGGGCGCAGACGGCAATCTCCAGCCCCTCGGCGGTAAGGTCGATGCCGTTTTCGGCGTATATCTCGATAGCGGGGGGATTCATAGCCCTCAGGCGCTCGATGGGAAGATCCTGAAGCGCGCCGGTCTTTTCGAGGTACTCTCGCGCCTCCTCGCCGAGAGCGCTGATGCGGAAGTCATCCCAACCCTCGGCGCCGACGGGGTTGGCGAGAAAGTCCATCCAGACGCGCCGGCCGCGCACGACCGTCTCCTGGTGGACGGCCATATCGACAAGCGAAGACTGTTGGTCGACGATTCTCTGCGCGTCGAAGGGCCACTGGTAGCCCTTGAGAAAGATGTTCGTCGCCATCGTCGGCATATCGTCGAAGTACTCGGTGAGGAACTCGCGCTCATCGCCGCCGGCCGAGTCGGTGCTGAATATCCTCGGCACCGCCTGCATATAGGTGCCGGAGACGTTCCAGCGAAACTTCGTCGAGGCGAGGCCATACTGCGACTCGGTAACATTGCAGGCCTCAAGCCCCGCCGCCAGAGCCGCGCCGTGAATGCCCACCTGGCCCGGCGGGTAAACGGTCGTGGCGTATATTTCACCCGGACCGCCGGCTGCCAGCACCCAGTTGGCCGCCGCAAAGACCCGAACCCCCATATCGTCCCCCGACGCCTTGGCGGTGTCGATGCAGACCAACGCTGTGATGCGCCTGTCGGCGCCGGCGCCCTCGGTCACAAAGTCAGCCACCACGTGCCTGTCGACTATCGGGATGCCCAGCCGTCTTGCCTTCGCCTCCAGCGCCTCGGACATAAACCGGGAGGTTTTAGGCCCGGCCGACGTCGCGCGCTCGTAAGGGTCGTGGTCGGTCTTGTACCCGATGAAGGCCCCCCAGGGATCGTGCGGGAACGGCACTCCCACCTCGACGAGGTGATAAAAGCCCCGAAGCGACGCTATTGCCTCGGCCAAGGCCGTGTCCCCGTGGCAGCAGCCAAACGCCGTCAGGGTCTTGGCGAAATCCTCCGCCGTGTCCGGCACGCGGGGGGATGTGCCCATCTTGTAATAGGTCTGCTTGTCGGACCCGCTCATCCGCGATGCGCCAAGCGCCAGGCCTCCCGTCACGACGACAAGCCTCTCCTCAGGGTTTTCGACGCCCGCGGCCCGCCAGAACTCCACGAGCCTCACCGCACAGTTCATCCCCGCCGCCCCTGCCCCTACTATGACCGTGTTCGCAACCGTCACTGGGATCGAGGCGCCATCAATGTTTAGAGTGGTTTCGTGCATTGCAACTCCCGTTTTGCCGTCCTACAGTATCCGCAGGTGGTAGCCGCCGTCGATGTTTATGACCTCACCCGTCGAGAAGCCGAGGTCTCCCCTGACGCAGGCCGCCACGGCGCGTGCAATGTCTCCCGGCTGCCCCCAGCGCTTTATCGGCGTAATGCCTTCGGCGATGAGCTTGTCGTACTTGGCGGTCACGGCGGCCGTCATATCGGTCTTTATTATCCCGGGGCGCATTTCGTAGACGCCGATACCGTACTCGGCGAGCCTGGCGGCCCAGAGCCTGGTCGCCATCGAGACGCCGGCCTTCGAAATGCAGTATTCGCCGCGCGAGGGGCTGGCGGTATAGGCGCTCATCGAAGAGATGTTGACGATGCACATCCAGGCCTCAGGGCGCTCGGGGCGCTCGTTTATCATCCAGTTGGCGACGGCCTGCGTGAGGAAGTAGGGGCCCTTCAGGTTGATGGTCATCACCCGGTCGTAGCTTTCTTCGCCGGCTTCGAGGATGTCGGCGCGGACGTTCGGGGCGACGCCGGCGTTGTTGACGAGGACGTCGAGCCTGCCGAACTCGTCCTTGATCCTGCCGAGGACCCCCGCCCGGTCGGCCGCGGAGGTGACGTCACCGGAAACTGCGAGCCCCCGCTGACCTTGGGCCTCGACGGCCTTGACCGTCTCACCCGCATCGATTACGTCGAATATCACAACGTCGAGGCCCGACTTCGCCAGCTCCACCGCAATCGCCCGGCCTATGCCTCGCGCCGCACCGGTCACCAGGGCCACAGAGGATTTGCTCATAACCGTCATCACCTCCATTGAGGGGCAAAAGATATGGAACCTGGGCCATTATGCCCGGCCGTCGCCGATTGTCAAGGCCGCACGAGGGCTTCGGAAGGCTTCACCCCCTTCCTGCTACGGGGGAGGGCTTCGCCCCCTTTCTGCTACCGGGGGCCACGGACGTTGTCCGTGGCGATCAACCGGCCTTCTGCGGGCGAGGCGTGCCTCGGCGCATCGCTTCAGCGGCCGCCGTTTCCGCCGGCGAACCGGATGTGTCCGGCGCCGAGGAGCCCGTCGCACTCGCGGACGAGTTCCTGTGAGGCGTCCACCCTGTAGGCACTGCCCGCGGCCAGGAGCACCTTGGCCGTCGGCGTATCGAGCCTGAAAAAGACCGGCAGCTGCCCGGGGTGTTTCTTCAAGACATCGGCGATGCCTTCGAGGACGTCCGCGCCCGCCGCCGCCGCCGAAAGGCTCACGACGACACGCTTGGCCATCTTCTCGTCGGCCCTCTCAAGGGGGGTCACATCGGAGACCTTGACGTCCGGCAGGTTCCTTGAGAGGTCCACCCTGCCCCGGACGAGCACTTCCCGATCGTTCTCGACAAGGTCTCTCGATTCGCGGTACTGCGGCGGAAATATCACCATCGAGACGGAGCCGGTGAGGTCTTCGAGCGTGAATCTGGCCATCGGCTCGCCCTTGCTGCGGCCCGTCTTTGTCACGGTGGGCTTGACGGCGGATATCGTGCCTCCCAGGACGACCGTCTCGCCGTCGGAAAGCCCCTGGAGATCTCTGACCGTGGCCGTCGCGTAGCGCTTGAGGACATCCTCGTAGCGGGCAAGTGGATGCCTGGAGAGGTAATAGCCCAGCGCCTGCTTCTCGTTCTGGGCGAGCACGGACTCGGACCACTCCGGAACGTCGGGCAGGGCGCTCTCCGCCGCCTTCTCCTCGAAGTCGTCGAGGCCGCCGAAAAAGGTGCTCTGGCCGGCGCGCCTGTCGGCCTGCATATGCCCCCCGGCCTCGAGGGCGTCGCTTACCACCGCGGCCATCTGCGAACGCCTTGCGTCAAACGAGTCCATCGCACCCGCCTTGACGAGCACTTCCAGGACGGTCTTGTTGACCTGCCGCACGTCGACCGTCTCAGCGAGATGAAAGATAGACTTGAAAGCGCACGACGCCTCGCGGACGCCCGCGAGGCGTCGGGCGCTTTCAAGCCAAGCTTTCATCTCGCTGAGGCGGACGACGTGCGGCC
>JAGHCE010000083.1 GCA_021160625.1 Planctomycetota bacterium
GCCGGCCAGTGTCGGCGCAACGAACACCACGCATTCGTCCACGAGCCGCGCCGCGAAGAAACTTCCCAGGACCTCTGCGCCCCCCTCGACCAGGATGTTGGTCATCTCCCTGGCGGCAAGTTCACGCCCCAGTGCGACGACGTCGATCCTGGCCCCCCCCGGCAGGATGATGACCTCGGCGCCTGCCGCCCGCAGGGCCTTCACACGCCGGGCGGGTGCCGCCTTCGTGGCGGCGACGATAAGGCCCGCCTCGTTCACGGTGCCGACAAGCTTCGACTCCACGGAGAGCCTTGCGCGGCTGTCGAGAATCACCCTCGCGGGTGTTCTCCTGCCCGGCGGCCTCGCAGTGAGAAGCGGATCATCGGCCAGGGCAGTGCCTGCCCCTACCACGATTGCATCCACCAGCCCTCGCAGTCGGTGGACCTTCCGGCGCGACTCGTCGCAGGAAATCCAGTGCGAATCGCCGGAAGCGGCGGCGATGTTGCCGTCAAGCGTCATTGCATACTTCGCGATGACCCACGGCAGGGCCTTCGTGCGCAGCTTGATGAAAGGGGCATTGAGAATGCGGGCCCTCTCCTCGAAAAGACCCGTTTCGACCTTCACACCCGCCGAGCGCAGCCGTGCGATGCCTTTGCCGTGCACCTTTTCAAACGGGTCTTTCATTGCAACGACGACGCGCGCGATCCGCGCGGCGATTATCGCGTCGGTGCAGGGCGGCGTCTTTCCGTAGTGGCAGCACGGTTCGAGGCTGACAAACATCTCGGCACCGCGGGCGCGGCGCCCGGCCGCCTTGATCGCCCCCACCTCGGCATGGGGCGCGCCGAACCTGTGGTGGTAGCCCTCGGCGATGATCTTCCCGTTGCGCACGATAACCGCGCCGACCATGGGGTTGGGCTCCACGGCGCCGCGCCCGCGCCGTGCCAGCGCCAGCGCGCGACCCATCGCCTCGGTTTCATATGGGGCCCATTTCATATTCGCCTCCCACCCGAATCGTACCGGCACTGCAAGGTGCTGTCAACGAACGAGCGAACACCACGTCGTAGAACGTTGTTCGGCTACAGAAAACCCGTCGCCGCCGACCGGCAGAAACACGCTCACTCAACGCTGCAGGAAAAAAGCCGTGTTGCGGAAAGCGTTTCGAAATTGACGAAAGGGCGTTCCTTTGGTGTAATATGCCCGACGAAAGGAATATGATTATGCCGTATTTTGATGAACTGACGCTCAGGGCCGCCGAGAAGGCCGTCCGGGAAGCCCTTGCCGAGGATTTTTCCCCCGCTGGTGACATAACATCGGCGGCGGTCGTGCCGGAGGGGCTTTCGGCCGGGGGGGTGTTCCTCGTCAAGGAGGACGCCACGCTCGCCGGGGTCCCCGTTGTCGAGGAGGTCTGCCGTCAGGTCTCGGCCGACATCACGCTCGACGTGCTGAAATCCGACGGCGACGCCGTCTGCGCAGGCGAAGCGGCCCTCAGGGTGGAGGGCCCGGCGAGGGCGCTTCTTTTGGCCGAGCGTACGTCGATAAACTTCCTTTCGCATCTTTCGGGGGTGGCGACGCTGACGCGCCGCTTCGTCGAGGTGGTAGGCGGTGCGAATGCCAGGATTCTCGACACGCGAAAGACGCTGCCTGGGCTGCGTGTGCTGGAGAAATATGCCGTGCGCTGCGGCGGCGGCGTGAACCATCGTTTCGGGCTTTCAGACCAGGTGCTCGTCAAGGACAATCATCTCGCCCTTATGCGGCGCGCCGGCGGCGGCGACCTTCGGGCGGCACTTGCGGCCATCCGGGCGAAGGTCCCCGGCGGCGTCCAGGTTGAGGTGGAGGCAAAGACGCTTCACGAGGTCGAGGCGGCTCTTCGCGCGGGCGTAGACATCATAATGCTCGATAATATGACGCTGGAAATGATGCGCGAGGCGGTAGCGCTCGTCGCCGGCGCGCCGGGAACGCGCCCCGCTATCGAGGCCTCCGGCGGCGTGACGCTTACAAGCGTCGCCGAAATAGCCGCGACCGGCGTCGACAGGATAAGCATAGGGGCACTGACGCATTCGGCCCCTTCGATAGACATCTCGCTGGAGATGGAGTGAAGAAGCCCAAGGCGAAAAAGCCCAACTGGTCGCTGGTGGTTCTGGCCAAGGAGTCGGGCGGCGGGATTGCCCCGCAACGGCTGGAGAAAATCGTCGCCGGGGGGGACCTTGACGATGAGATTGCGGCCTTTGCCAGGAGGGGCTATCACTTTGGGAAGACGTCCGACGGGGGCCTGGAGATTACCGGCTGGCCGCGCCGTCTCTTCGCCGAGGAAATTGCCTGGGACCTGGCAGCGAGCGTCGTCGGCCGCCGGGTGGAGGTGCATTGGACGGTTTCGTCGACCAACGACCTGGCACGCGGCGAGGCCGCGAGGGGCCGGGAAGGCGCCGCGATTTTTGCCGAGGAGCAGACGGCCGGGCGCGGCCGTTTCGGCCGTACCTGGCGCGCGCCGAAGTACTCGTCTCTGCTGCTGTCAGTGCCGCTTTTGTGTCCCGGAGCCGACGTCGAGGCCGAGGGCGTAATGCTGGCGGGAGCCGTGGCGGTTGCCGAGGCCGTTTGCGAGACGACGGCCTTAGCGGCCGAGATACGCTGGCCCAACGACGTCCTCGTCGAGGGCAGGAAGGTCTCCGGCGTCCTCGTCGAGGGGTTGGCGCCGGCAAACGGCCAAAGGTGGCTCGTGGTGGGCGCAGGCGTTAACGTCAATGTCGAGGAGGAGGATTTCCCCGCCCAAATCCGCGATACGGCCGGAAGCCTCTCCCAATTTGCCGGGCGCCGCGTCGACCGGGCCCTGCTTGCCAGGGCGATACTCAGGCGCCTGGATTTCTGGTGGGAAATACTCAGGGCCGGACAGATTGGGAGGGTTTCCGACGCCTGGCGCGCGAAGAGCAGCATCCTGGGGACGTTCATCACCGTCGAATCCGCGGGCAAGCGCCACACCGGCCGCGTCGTGGACCTCGACCATCACTTCGGCCTGGTCCTACAGCTGGCCGGCGGCCCCACGCGCGTCTTCGCGCCATCGGAGACGACGATCATCTCTTAGGCTCTGTCTGAAAACCCTCTTCCACTGCGGTCGGCTGCAACCGGGCTTGCGGCGTCCTCAGCTCGAAACATCCTCAACGGCCATAGAGGCGCTCTGTTGAAAACAATGTGGCACTGGTGGCCGCTTGCGAGCGCCGTGGCGATTCTGTCCACCAGTGGATTTCGGAAAACCCGTGGTTTTCCTGCACATAGCCGATGCCATGGGCGCGATGAATCGCGCCCCTACGGATTTTTTCAACAGAGCACCATAGAGGCCGCTTCCGGGCGTTTCAAAGCCTCGATACCTTGCAAAAGAGGCCTTTTTGCTCGGCCTCGTGACGAACTGGGTTCTCAAACAGGGCTTGGGCGTTTGCATAGACGCCGGATTTGTGGTATCTTTTAGTTGCGGCGAAATGGCGCTGTGCCATTCGTTTCGTCTCGCGGTGTATTTATGAGCTGCCCGTGCGCGGGCGGTTTGAGGTAGAGGGGCGCGAGATGGAGAAGAATCATAGCGGCCGCCTGAGCCAATGGCGTTACCGGGCGATTGCCCGCCCGGCGGCGTCGTCCGGCGCGGCGGGCGAGGACGGCTTTCGTGCCGAGGCCCAGAAGCGGCTTGCGGCCGAGGGGCTGCCGTGGTGCTTTGGGGAGATGGACTATCCCCATTGGCGGCGCGTTCCCGTTTTTGCGGGTGACAAGCGCAGCGTGTCGTACTTTGTGGGCGACGAGCGCACCGCCCGCGAGGGGGCGCTGGACCGTCTCATCCTCTGCGCGCGCTGCCCGTTTTTCGACCGCTGCCACAGCCTGACGATGGCCAGGAAATCCGTCAACCCGTCGCTTGTCTCGCCGCAGGGAAAGAATGACCTTCTCGCCGCCCTCGGCCGGTAGCAATCCGCCGAAAGCACGCTTCCTCACAACTTGTCCTGCGCACCGCTTGGGCCTGCGGACTTCAAACATTTCGAATGCCGCCGCGAAACATCCCGCTGCCTGCCGTGTTTGACTCACTGGAAACAGTTGGCAGCGGCCCTGTAGGCAAGGAGGAGAAGAGATGAGGAAGTTGGTTCTGGCAGTAGTTGTTCTGGGTCTTGTTTTCGCAATCGGTTGGGTTGCGACGGCGCAGGAAGGCGGCGGCCGCGCGAGAGGAGGCGGCGGCCAAAGAGGTGCACGACTTGACACGGACGGCGACGGGGTGATCTCAGCCGACGAGTGGCAGGGCAAGTCAGAGGTCTTCAAGAGGATCGACAAGAACGACGACGGTTACCTTGACAGTGTCGAGCTCGCCGAGGCGAGAGACAAGTGGCGCCGGCGCAAGGGCACTGAGCGCCGTGACGAGGGTGCCGAAGAGGGAACGCCCGAACGCCGGGAGGCCCTCAGGAAGCGCGCCCAGGCGGGCGCTCTATTCGCCGAGGGACTCTTCCGCCTCATCGACACCGACAATGACAAGAAGATGTCCACCGAGGAAATCCGGGCCTTTGCCAGGAAGCTCGCCTCGGCCGACAAGGACGGCGACGGTTATGTCACCGTTGAAGAGGCCCGCAAGGCCCTTCGTGAGGCCGCGGCAAAGAAAATCGGCAAGGCGTTCTTCGACCGCTTCGACAAGAACGATGACGCCAAGGTGACGCGCAAGGAGTTCCCCGGCCAGGATGAACGATTCGACCGGATCGACCAGGACGGCGACGGCGTAATCACCCCCAAAGACCTCAAAGAGGCCGCCCGCAAGCGCGCCGGACAGCAAGCGGGCCAAGAAGCCCGTCGGCACAACAGGCAGGGTGAAGAGCCCCGGCCCGGTCGCCGCGACAGAGGCTCCAGGGATAGGGGTTGGTAGTCTGTTACCACCAGCGCGCGGTTTGCATAGCGCGTGAGCCAGATACGACAGAGGGGCGGACCAACCGCCCCTCTCCCCTTTTTTGATCCTTCCCCTGGGGAGGGCTTCGCCCTCTTTTTGCTATGGGGGCCACGGACGTTGTCCGTGGCAATCAACTGACCTTCCAAGAGCGAGGCCTGTGCCCCTACGTCATGTTTCTGCATTTTTCTGTGACAACAAGTGCAGAAAAGAACAAAAACACGATTATACGCATGCGTCTGACATTTCTGGGCTCGGTGACCCGCCCTGCAGTTTGCGGGAGAGGCGAAGGTGCCGCTTGGCGGTCGAACGGCGATGCGGAGCACAAGATGACAAAGTGGGCCCAGTAGGACTCGAACCTACGACACGCGGATTATGAGTCCGCTGCTCTGACCGACTGAGCTATGGGCCCGGTGTGAATTTTATGCGGGGCTCCGGGGAAATCAATCAATTTCGCGTGGTGCGCGGCCGGCGCCTGGGCTGGCGGAACAGGCGGCGGCCACGCCAGACGGCTATCTCTTCATCAAGCCCCTTGGCCAGCTGGGAGACCTGGGTCCTGGATATCTCCAACCCGCAAAGGGCCTCGGTGATCTTCTTGACCTTGCGCGTCGAGACACCGTTGACGTACATCCGCGCCACCGCCAGCATAAGCGGCATCTGGTTTCTCTGGTAACGCTCGAATACCTCCGTCTGAAATCGGCCTTCCCGGTCCTTGGGTACCTGAAACTCAAGCGTCCCCACGCGGGTATTCAAGGTCCTGGGCTTGTGGCCGTTGCGGTAGCCCCGGCGAGAGTCGCTGCGCTGGTAGACCTCAGCGCTCAGAAAGGCCGTCATTTCCTCCTAGAGAACCCTCTGTACCACGCGTTCGACCAAGAATCGCAGCCCATCATCGCCTTCACAACATCTCTCTTGCCAAAGAGCCAGCAAATTGCTATCCTTCTTACGGCCAGCCTACCGGCACCTCCTTTCTTAGGGTCTTTGTCAACCCCAGAGATGCCAGGCTCGCCTTTGCCTTTGTCAATTTACAGAAATTTTAGAACTCAATCATTCGTTAGTCTCAAAGCGCAGTGTAACAATTTTTTTCGCGGCAATATTGAGCGTCACCTTTCCTTTAGCCGTAACGGCAAGTTCGCCGGTCGGTTTTTCCATCATGTCGCAAACACTCGCACCGGAGCAAGAGAAATTCAGCGACAATTTCGCTGTAGCCTTTCGCGGTAACGGATTCCAGAGGCGCACGATTACTGCGCCGCCATCCTCAGAGACCTTGATTGTCGAAAGGGCAATGGGCCCGTACAGTTCAACGAACGAATGATCTCTCGGCAGCTCACGCACAAGCGCAGGCCTTCCGGCAAGGATTTTCCTGAGCGGTTCGTGCTCTTGCGGATCAATCGCGTTCGGCTCCCCAAGTTCACTGACAAGCGCTGCATCCGCGCCGCGTGTCGAGAGATGCGTGTACGAGGCGAGTTTTATCTTATAGCGCTCGGCCTCGGCCATAAGGTCGGCTTCGAGTGTTCTTGTCATAGAAAATGGCGCGATAGCATACTCGACAGTATGTGTGCCCAAGAGCTGGCTGTCCATGGTGGTCTGGCCCTGCAAAAGCTCCCTGAAACTCCGTAGCAGCGTCACCGCTATCGAACGGCTGCGGTTATCCTGCACGGCCGCCTCGTTGAGCCCCTTGGTGAACACGGCCAACCCGCCTTGCTCATCGCACACGGCAGCAAAGTTCTTCACCCGCCGTTCCTCGCGGTCTTCCTCATACCATCCTTTGGTATCCATCAGGGCGATTTTTCTCTTTACGACGTCAAAAGCCGTGTCGGCATACCAGTAATTCGTCTTGCATCCGGTGGGGCAGATTGCCCGCACACGATGGCATTTGGCGGTGTTGTCGATAGTAGTGCGACAGTCAACGCGACGCGCTCCGCTTTGCAGTTTGTATACTGTTTCGACCTTGAGCGCCGTCTTGCGCTTCGAACGCGAAGTATTTGTTCCCTTGCGCCCGAGTCCATCGGCAGGGCCGCCGTAAACGATATCAGCCGGCACCTTCAAAGAATAGCGCACACTCAGCGACGCACTTCGCCGGCCCTTCGCGACCAGGGAAAGTTTGACAGCACTGCGTGATTTTTCATCGCTGGAAAGCACACGTACGTCCGAGTCAGCATAGTAGTGATCCCAACCATGCCCCGCATCGCTGCAGTCCTCCAAAACACCAAGGCCTTTGTAGCGCTTTCGGGTAGTCTTGTCATAGAGATTGACACTGCCGTCTTTGGTGACGGTAACCTTGATAAGTTCGTTTTCAAGAAGCCCCTTGCCCACATCAACGTTCACATCCGTTTGGCGCTTCTGTGTGCGGGACGTGTTTCTGGCCTTACGCCAGCAAATCTCGAATGAGCAGTATCCCAATGGCGGAATCGACGTCTTGGCCTCCACGTGCCAGCGCACCCTTGGCGCAACATACGGGCGGATTGCAGGGGTCAGGCCGCGAGTTTTGAACATGAAGGGGCGGGGTTTTACCTCTTTTTCGACTTGGAGGATATCCATGTCGATTTCTGCACCATCGGCATCAAGAAGGACCGGCTTCAGACCATCTGTGGCCTTTTCGGCTGCTTCCTCGGGAGACAACTCGAATGAAAAGCGTGATAGTGCGCCAGAAGGCGTCGTGGCCGCGTTAAAGACGGTGACCACGTGCGCATCGCTCGGCAGAGAAGACGTATCAATGCGGTCTGCAATCTCCTGGATTGCAAACTCAAAAGTATCCGTGGCCAGAATGCGTGCCTGCTCGAAACGGTAAACCATGTCGCGATGGACCTGGTCGGACGAACAGCCGCAAATGGAGTCGTGTGCGTGGTTGAAAAGCAGGTATCGCCATGCCATGTCGAGATATTCTTTCTCGCTGTCACCACCGACGAGCAGCGACCATGCGTGAAATGGCTCTGCTATCCTGCTCAGCAGCATCTCTACCTCGTCATTGGCTTGCTTGAGAGGAATCCGCGCGGAAGCTGTACCTTGGAACAACTCGCAATACATTCCGCCGCGCATCGGAATGTTGAGCTCGCCTGTGAAGACAGGCAGTTTTTTTGCACCCTTGGCAGCTCGTGCCTTTTTCAGCTCGTTTACAAATGCAATCAGATTAGACTGGAAGGCTTTCGTGTTCTCGAAAATGGAATTCATTCGTTCAATCGCCTCGGGCGTGTCCCACTTTGCAGGCTGGTGGTCGTTGCCGTCGAGGGCGAACATGACCGGCGTGGTGGCAAGGCGGTTCTTGATGCTTTCGTACTCGCGGATGGTATCGGCATCCTTGTTGCGAAACTGCATGAAGTCCTGGTAGCCGATGTAGGGGTATGCCTTGATGACGAGGGCTTCGGTGCCGTCGGCGGCGCGCCAGATGAGTTCCTGCGTCTGGTTATCACCGCCGGTGCCGCGGTGTAGAAAGACCGTGTCTATCCCGAAACCGGCAAAAATCTGTGGTGTCTGCGAGACATGCCCGAAAATATCCGTGATGTAACCAACCGGCATCGGATCAACACCGTAATCCGCACACATCCGGCAGCCCAAAAGGATATTTCTTACGAGCGATTCACCCGAAAGAAGCGCCTCGTCAGGCATCGTAAACCAAGGCCCTATCAGGATACGCCCAGCCTTTATGTGCTTTTTCAGGCGCTCTTTCTGCCAGGGACGCACCTCAAGGTAGTCATCAAGCACGGATGTCTGGCCATCCAGGTGAAAATACCTGTATTCCTCGCGCGTCTCCAGAAGGTCAAGAAGCGCATCCATCTGGTGGACCAGTCGGTGGCGGTAGCCCTGGTAAGGCTGGTACCATTCCCGGTCCCAATGGGTATGGCTCAGAACGTGCATCTTGTATTTACGCCCCATGGTGTTCTCCTTGAGAGAGGTGCCCCTGTGTACGGATTCTGAATAGTGCCAGTAAACCTAAGGAAGTCAAGCCATTTGCGGCCATAACCCGACTGAAAACGGCCAAAGTCTCACTGCGCGGCCATGTCGGCTAACCGCGGCCGCTCTTTGTTGACAAGCGCGCCGCGCGATCTGGCCGAGCCAGTATTTTACCTTCTATCAGTCCCCGAGGTTTCTCCAGCATCCGCCGAAAGCCTCCGTTCGCCAGGGCAATTGTTTCGGAAACAATTATAGGCGGGAGTTCGACGAGATCGTCAGGAAAGCCGGTATCAAGCGATGCACTGTGCACGACCTCAGATGCACTTTCATGTCGCACATAGCGATGGCAGGTGTCTACGAGGCCAACGAGGCCGTCATGATAGAGTCCTAGAATTTCTGTAAATTGACAAAGGCAAAGGCGAGCCTAGCATCTCTGGGGTTGACAAAGACCCTAAGAAAGGAGGTGCCGGTAGGCTGGCCGTAAGAAGGATAGCGATTTGTTGGCTCTTTGGCAAGAGGGAAGTTCAGGAGGCGAGGACTCCCTGCGGTTTTTGGTCGAGCACGTAGTGCAGAGGGTTTTGGAGGAGGAGATGACGGCCTTTCTGGGCGCCGAGGTCTACCAGCGCAGCGAGGATCGCCGGGGCTACCGCAACGGCTACAAGCCCAAGACCTTGAATACCCACGTGGGGACGCTTGAGTTTCAAGTACCCAAGGACCGGGAAGGCCGGTTCCAGACGGAGGTATTCGAGCGTTACCAGAGAAGCCAGATGCCGCTTATGCTGGCGGTGGCGCGGATGTACGTTAACGGCGTCTCGACCCGCAAGGTCAAGAGGATCACCGAGGCCCTTTGCGGCTTGGAGATTTCCAGGACCCATGTCTCCCAGCTGGCCAAGGGGCTCGATGAGGAGATCGCCGCCTGGCGTGGCCGCCGGTTGGAGAAAGATTACCCGTATCTTGTTGTGGACGCTCACTTTGAGAAGGTGCGCAAGGGCGCGAAGGTGGTGAGTGAAGGCGTTTTGAAGGTGATAGGCGTGGCTGAGGACGGCTTTCGGGAGACGCTCTCGGTATGGCTGGCGGATACCGAGAGCGCTTTCGACGTGGTCGGAGGTTTTCAAGGACCTGGCCGAGCGGGGTCTTTCCGGCGTGCGCTACGTTGTCTCTGACGACCACAAGGGGCTTGTGGCGGCCATCAAGCGACACTTTCAGGGGGTGCTGTGGCA
>JAGHCE010000267.1 GCA_021160625.1 Planctomycetota bacterium
CATAGCAGAAAGGGGTCGAAGACCCCCACGACGGGGCAAGACCCGCCGTGGCACACGTATCGCTCGTAGGGGCGCCGCTTGCTGCGCCCTCAGCACCGGGCAGGGCAAGCCCTGCCCCTACCAAGCCACCAGTGGCGCATTGCATTTGTAGGGGCGAGGCATTGCCTCGCCCGCGGAAGGTCAGAGGGCTTCCCGGCACAACGTGCTGGCCCCTATAGCAGAAAGGGGTCGAAGACCCCCCCCGTTGGTTGACCCGATCCGCGCCGCCTCGTACAATGAACCGCCGGTTTCGAGACCCTCCTTGGAGAAGCCCGCTATGGCCAAAAAGGACTCCGCTGCGTTCCAGCGCTGCATCAACCCCGCCTGCGCGGCGACATTCGACATCCACGAGGCGCTGACGGCCTGCCCCGAATGCGGCAACCTGCTCGACATCGCCTACGACTGGGAGGCTATCGAGGTTCCGAAGAGGCTTTCGGACTTCGAGCGCCGCTGGGCACGCCGGACCGACCCGCTTGATTTTTCGGGCGTCTGGCGCTTCCGCGAACTCCTCTCGTTTGCGCCCGAAGAGGCCCTGGTGACAATCGGCGAAGGCCAGACCCTCCTCTACCACAACGAGACGCTTGCCCGCCAGATAGGACTTTCCGGCGGCAATCTCCACCTGCAGTACGAGGGACTCAACCCTTCGGGCTCCTTCAAGGACAACGGGATGGCCGCGGCCTTCACTCACGCCCGGATGGCCGGTGCCCGCCGCGCGGCCTGCGCCTCTACGGGCAACACCAGCGCGTCGATGGCGATGTACGCGGCGGCGGTCGGGATGCAGGCGGTGATCTTTATCGGCTCCGGCAAGATCGCCTACGGCAAGCTCGCCCAGGCCCTCGACTCCGGCGGTCTCACCCTCCAGATTCGCGGCGACTTCGACGACGCTATGCGCCTGGTTCAGCAGGCCGCACCGCGCGCCGGGCTCTACGTGGTTAACTCCGTCAACCCGTTTCGTCTCGAAGGGCAAAAGACCATAATGTACCGCGTCCTCGAGGCCCTCTCCTGGGAGGTCCCCGATTGGATCGTGGTGCCCGGGGGGAACCTTGGCAACTCGTCGGCCTTCGGAAAAGCGTTCATCGAACTTCACGAACTCGGCCTCATTGACCGGATGCCCCGAATCGCGGTGATAAACTCGACCGGCGCGCACACGCTTCATACGCTTGTCGGCGACAAGGGCCTTTCCTGGGGCGCCGGCAGCGTCGATGACGAGGCGATCGCGAAGTATTACGGATATCTCGACGCCGGGGGGCTCCGGGCGCATACGGTTGCCACCGCCATCGAGATAAACCGCCCAGTGAACCTGAAGAAATGCCTCCGCGCGCTCGACGCCGCCGACGGCGTCGTCCGGGAGGTTCCCGACGAGGATATCCTCGATATGAAGGCTCTCGTCGCCCGAAGCGGCCCCGGCTGTGAGCCGGCAAGCGCCGCAAGCGTCGCGGGAGCGCGCCTCCTTGTTGAGGAAGGCGTTATCGGGAAAAGCGACCGCGTGGTCTGTATCATCACCGGCCACGTCTTGAAGGACCCCGACGTGCCGGTCAAGTACAACAGCCTCACGGGCGAGGCGCTCGTCGACGCCCTCGGGCTTTTCAGCCGGGAAGCGCCGAAGTACCAGAACCTGCCCGTGGAGATTGACGCGGACTTAGAGCAGATTGTAAAGGTCCTGGAAGGAGGCGCGTGATGTTGAAGGTGGCCGTGCACGGCGCCCTGGGCAGAATGGGGCGGCGTCTTGTGGCGCTTGTGGCCGGGGCAGGGGACCTGGAGCTTGCCGCCGCCGTGGAGGCTCCCGGCACTCCAGGCATCGGCTCGCCCGTAAAAGGCGTTATCCCCCAGGCACCCGACGGTGTCATCCTCAGCGAGCACTACACCGGCGGCGCAGACGTGGTGATAGACTTCTCGTTTCACACCGCCTCGGCCGCCTTGGCCAGAGAGGTGGCTGAAACCCGAACGCCTCTTGTCATCGGCACAACGGGTTTTGCCGCCGAGGAGCTTCGGGCAATCGACGCCGCTTCGCAGAAAATCGCGCTGCTCATTGCGCCCAATATGAGCGTCGGGGCCAATGTCCTTTTCGACATCGCGGCCGAAACGGCTTCGCTGCTCGGAGCAGACTTCGACGTTGAGATTATCGAGGCCCACCACCGCTTCAAGAAAGATGCCCCCAGCGGCACGGCCCTCGAGGTCGCACGCCGCATCCGGGATGCGCGGGGCCTGGGCGAGGAGGCCTTCATCTTCGGCCGCCACGGCCACACCGGCGAGCGCCCGCCGGACCAGATTGCAATTCACGCCGTCCGCGCAGGCGACATCGTAGGGGATCACACGGTGCTTTTCTCGTGCCTGGGAGAGCGCCTGGAACTTACCCACCGGGCCCACACGCGGGACGCATTCGCGCTGGGAGCGCTAAGAGCCGCAAGGTTCCTCGCAGGCAGACCGCCGGGCAAATACACCTACAAGGACGTGCTGAAAGCAACTTGAGGAGGGCTTCGCCCCCTTTCTGTTACGGGGGCCACGGGCGTTGCCCGAGGCAATCATCTGACCTTCCGCGTACCCAATAGGTAGGGCGGACATTCTTGTCTGCCGTTGTTTGTTCCGCCCGCGCTGAAGTTTTCCGGCCGTTGCAATCTCCCCATTTCGAGGGTAAATCGGTATACTATTCCTCTCTTCCAGTGGAGCGGAGGTGTTTCGTTGCAGGAAAAGGTCGAGGCGGGAAAACTTCTGGGGGCCGGCGGGCCGCTTGCGGCGGGGCTGGCCGGCTATGAAGAGCGCAGCGTCCAGCTTCAGATGGCCGAGGCGGTCGAGAAGGCATTTCTCTCAGGCAGCAACCTCGTCGTGGAGGCCGGCACCGGCGTCGGCAAGAGCTTCGCATACCTGGTGCCGGCGGTGCTGGAGGCGCGAAACGTCGGGATGCGCGTTCTCATCAGCACCCACACGATAAGCCTCCAGGAGCAACTCACTAAAAAGGACGTCCCGTTTCTCAAGGAGCATCTCGGGCTGGATTTCGAAGCGGTGCTCGTCAAGGGCCGCCGCAACTACTTGTGCATTCGCAGGCTCGCCCGCACCTCGCAGACCGGCGAGTCGCTTTTCGATAACGCCGGTGCGCTGGGGGACCTGGGCCGCATCATCGAGTGGGCCTACCAGACCACCGACGGCAGCCTGTCGGACCTCGAGCCGCAGCCGAGAGCCGACGTGTGGGAGAAGGTCTGCTCGGACAGGAGCGCGTGCCGAGGCACACGGTGCGAGTACTACCACAAGTGCTTCTTCCAGAATGCGCGCAAACGCGCGGCGGCCGCCGACATCATCATAGCAAACCACAGCATCTTCTTCTCGAACCTTGCGCTTTCCCTCGGCGAGACCGACAGGGGCTTTCTGCCTCCCTGCGGCGCCGTGGTATTCGACGAGGCGCACTCGGTGGAGAACGTAGCGTCAGAGCACCTGGGCCTGGAGATGTCCAACACCTCGGTTTCATATCTCTTGAACGGCTTGTACAACCCGCGTACGGACAAGGGATTTCTGAAGGTCATCGGGGAAACCGGTCTGCGCGAGTACGTTGAAAACGTCCGGCGCAACGCAACCGCCTTTTTCGACAAGGTCGCCGACTGGCTCGCGACGCAAGCGCCTTCGAACGGGCGCGTTCGGGGGCCGATGGGCGTAGCCAACACCCTGAGTGAGCCTTTGAGAGCCTTAGCGGCGGATCTTAGGGCATTGCCGGCTGCAACCGACGACGACGAGATGGAGGCGGCCTACTATGCGGACAGGTGCGCCGAAACAGCCGACACGCTGGAGGCATTCATCCAGCAGTGTGAAGGGGACTTCGCATACTGGGTGGAGCGCGGCGGCAGGCACAGGAAGAGAATAGTCCTCAGAGGGGCGCCTGTCAGCGTCGCGCCGTACATCCAAGCCGCCTGTCAGCGTACCGGGTCGGTGGTTTTCACGTCGGCGACGCTTGCGGTGGGGGCCGACCGGACTTTCGAGTACTTCAGGAAAGAGATGGGGCTCGACGGCACCGAGACGTTAAAGCTCGGAAGCCCCTTTGACTATCGCAAGCAGGTCCAGCTCCATATCCCCACCCATATGCCCTTTCCGACCGAGGAAGGCTACGTCGCGGCACTGGCCGAGAACGTCCTGGAGTGCGTGAAGGCCACCAGCGGCAGGGCTTTCGTGCTTTTTACCAGCTACTCGACGCTTGACAAAGTATATGAACTGGCCGCCTCCGGGCTTGAGGCCGAGGGAATTACTTGCTACCGGCAGGGCGGGGGGCTCGGGCGATGGTCGATCCTGGCGCGTTTCAAGGAGGCGGCGCCGGCGTGCGTCTTCGGTACGGACAGCTTCTGGCAGGGGGTGGACGTACCTGGCGAGGCGCTCTCGAATGTGATCATAACGAGGCTTCCGTTCCCGGTGCCGGACAGGCCGCTCGTGGCGGCCAAGCTTGAGCGCATACGGCAAGAGGGGCGCGACCCGTTCAAGGAGTACTCCCTGCCGGAAGCCGTCTTGAAATTCAGGCAGGGCTTTGGACGACTTATAAGGACCGCGACCGACAAGGGCGTAATTGTGGTCCTGGACCGCAGGATAATCGCCAGGTCGTACGGCAGGGCGTTTCGGGATTCGATACCCGAGTGTAGTGTTGTGGGGGCCATTGACGAAGTGAAGATTTAGAGACTCTCAGAGACTCTTGGTGCGGAGATAATCTCGATGTTCCATCTGGCAGCCAGGGCCGCCAACGCGCCTTTTCTGGGCATCGGCGCGATGATAGTCGTCTTTGCGCTCATCGTGACGCGGTGGGTGCGGGCCACGTACAACGGTTACGAACTGATCGCCCGCTTCAACGCACGGGAAAGGGCCTTCAAGCGCGCGGCGCTGGTCCTGGCTGGTGTGTATGGAATCGTCTACTGCTACCTCTCGGTGCACCGCTATCACAAGGGGATGCTGGGCGCGTGGGACCTGGGGATATTCGAGAGCGTCCTTGACAACGCGCTTGCCGGGCGGTTTTTCCGGGACTACCGGGGCGCTTTCGATCACCTGGACGTCGGTCTTGCATTCTTCCTGCCTTTCTGGGCGCTCTGGCGGGATGCGAGGGTGCTGTTGGTGCTGCAGACGGCGGCGCTTACGCTTGCGGCCTGGCCGCTTTATCTCTTGGCGAAGGAGGTCTCCGGCCGGGTGGTGATGGGCGCTGTGGTGGTGATTGTCTATCTTCTCTACCCGCTTCTTGGCGCGGGGAACCTTTACGATTTCCACGCGGTGTCGCTCTCGCCGCTTTTCTTCTTCTCGATGCTTCTTTTTATGCAGCGCCCATCACCACCCGGCCGGAGACCTCCTTGGCCAACAGGTAAAGCGGCCAGGCCGCAAGCGTAAGGGCCGCCGTCTGCAGCACCAACAGCACCCTCGCATCCCGCCAGAGCGCCCAG
>JAGHCE010000048.1 GCA_021160625.1 Planctomycetota bacterium
GGCGCTCCTTCGCGGACTACCAGGTGACGTTCCACAAGAGCCACCTGCCCAAGGGCGTCGAAATCGGATTCGTCGTAACCGGCTCCGACGGCGGCGCACAGATTCTCTGGAACAAGGTGCCAGAGGGCATTGCAAATCTGGAGGTGGACTGAAAAACTGAATGAAAACATACGAGGAAGATGACCTCCTGCCCCTTTCGGGGCTTCAGCACGTCTTCTTTTGCCCGAGACGCGCGGCGCTGGTGCACCTTGAGGGGCTATGGGGGGACAATCTCTACACGGTAGAGGGGCGCCGGCTCCACGAGCGCGCGCACGAAACCGGCACCGAGGTGCGCGGTGACGTTCGCATTACCCGTGGGCTCCTCTTGCGGAGCCTGGAACTCGGCCTTGTCGGAAAGGCGGACATCGTCGAGTTTCACAGGCTCTCCGGCGCGGCCGAGGGTGTGCAGCTGGCGGGCGCCCAGGGCCTATGGCGCCCCTTACCGGTGGAGTACTAGCGCGGCAGGAAGCGTCACGAGAAGAGCTTCGAGGTGCAGCTGTGCGCGCAGGCGCTGTGCCTTGAGGAGATGCTTGACGTTCCCGTGCCTGCCGGGGCGATCTACTACGGCAAATCGGGCCGCCGGATGGAGGTGTCCTTCGATGACGCACTTCGCACCGAGACCCGCAAGGCTGCGGGGCTGCTGCATAGAATTATTGCGGCGAGGAAAACTCCTCCAGCACACTACGAGAAGAAGTGCGAGAGCTGCTCATTGCTCGAAGTCTGTATGCCGCGTGCAACGGGTACCGGCCGCAGTGCCCTCCGATACCTCCGGGAGATAGTCGAGATCTCTGGCGGAGACGTCTGATGAAACGGCTTTTGAATACGCTTTTCGTCACAACCCAGGACTCGTACCTGGCTCAGAGGGGCGAGACGGTTATTGTGCGCGTGGAACGGGAGACGAAGTTCTGCGTACCCGTGCACACGCTTGATGGGATTGTGTGCTTCGGCCGCGTATCGGCGAGCCCCGCGCTGATGGCTCTCTGCGCCCAGAGGAATGTTTTGCTTTCGTTCCTCAGCGAATATGGGCGTTTTCTTGCGCGCGTTCAAGGCCCGGTCAGTGGCAATGTGCTGCTGCGTCGCGAGCAGTACCGCCGCGCCGATGACCCTGGCCGCTCTAGCGAAATCGCCCGCGCCATAGTCCTTGCCAAGATAGCCAATTGTCGCACAGTGCTGCTGCGCGCCGCGCGCGCGCACGAGGTTCCGGGCAGCCGTACCTTAATCTCAAGGGCTTCGCTGCGCCTGGAGCGCATTCTCAAGGTTCTAAAGAGACCTCAGCCGCTCGATACCGTAAGAGGCCGGGAGGGCGAGGCGGCGCGTACCTATTTCAACATTTTCGACCACCTCATCCTCGCTCAGAAAGACGCTTTCTTCTTCCACGGCAGAAACCGGCGGCCTCCGCTCGACAAGATGAATGCACTTTTGTCCTTCCTCTATGCGCTTGTTCGTCACGATGTTACGAGTGCCCTTGAGTCGGTCGGCCTGGACCCTGCCGTTGGGTACCTTCACAGAGACAGGCCTGGGCGGCCGGGGCTGGCACTGGACCTGATGGAGGAGTTCCGACCGGTCTTGGCTGACCGTCTTGCGCTCTCGCTTGTCAACAGGCAGCAGATTAAGCCGAGTGGCTTTGTCGGTACGGAAACAGGCGCGGTCTTTATGGACGACGAAACTCGAAAGACAGTCCTCGTGGCCTACCAGCACCGCAAACAGGAAGAAATCCGCCACCCATTCCTCGGCGAGAAGACCGCCGTGGGGCTGTTGCCGCACGTGCAGGCGCTGCTCTTTGCACGCTGCCTGCGCGGCGATCTGGACGGCTATCCTCCCTTTTTCTGGAGGTGATGACCTTGCTTGTGCTGGTGGCATACGACGTCAATACGACCGAAGCCCGGGGCCGCAAAAGGCTGCGGCATATCGCCAAGCTCTGCGAAAACAAGGGCCAGCGCGTCCAGAACTCAGTTTTCGAGTGCCTCCTTGACCCTGCTTCGTGGGCTGCCCTGCGGGCCGGTCTAATCAGTGAGATCGATCCTGACAAGAATAGCCTTCGCTTCTACTTCCTGGGAAAAAACTGGAAACGAAGGGTGGAACACATCGGCGCAAAGCCTTCGTATGATCCGGAAGGCCCGCTCATTGTCTGATGTTGCGTCGCCCCCCCACGCAAAGGCGTGGATTGAAACTGATATTGCGCAACGCGAACGTGAAGCTCGCATAAGAACCCAAGGGGGTTCGCGCGTGAAGTAACTTGTTGCAGACAAAGGACTACCGTATGATAGCACGTGAAAACCATTCTGCGATGGCGGTGAAACCGGCCCGTCCGCGCGATCGTCCACCAATGTAGTGGATTGATCTCAACTTAGGACAGTGCGTTCGCCCCCCTCGTGGGGGCGTGGATCGAAACGGGCAAAACCCGGCGTGCGCGCGAGCAGAGGGCGTTGTCGCCCTCCCGCGGGGGCGTGGATTGAGACAAGAACATTGGACATGCCGTCCAGCACATGGCTCATTGGGGGACAACTGCGCCGGCTTCTAGGTCTGTAACGTTTACCGGTCGCCCGTTGCGATGGAACACTGTCTCCACTATCAGGCAATAGCGATCGGCCGCGTCTCGCGCATAGCACCCCTCTGTACGGCTGACGTCAGCAGGCAAGAGGCCCGCGGCTCTGATCGCCTCCATCTGCTTGGCCGCGAAGTAGGCGTCGGCACCTGTGGGCACGAGGCTTACGACGACAAGCTCCTCCGGCAGCCCCAGCCGGCTTTTCATCCGCCGCGCAAGCTGCGCGTAGCCGGGCAGGCCGGAGCGGTCCTTTGCACGATTGGAGTACCTCGTGAAGTCGAAATCGCGTGTGTATTCGAATGTCCCCTTTTCTTCGTCGATGACGACGACGTACGAGGGGTTCTTCTGGCCTTTGGGGTAGGCTATGAGTCTCATTTCGAAAAAGCGGCTCACCGCCTGTTGCATTTCGGAGTCGGCTCTCACGACAAGGTCTGGAATCACAGTCCAGTCGGGATCGAAATCTCGCAGGAGCGCCTCGCGGTAGGCCGCGTGCTCCGCGACAGACATCGACCTGGGCTGCCTGTTTTCCTCCAAACTCGCCGTCTCGGCGTTATCAGCCTTGCGAAGGACGCTGTCGCTGGCCTTGGCAGCTTCTGCGGCCGCCGTCCTTTCCGGCTCTGCTTCTCCCTGGACTTCGCCTTCAGCTTGAAGCTTTGTCGGCCGGTATCGTTGCGGCCCGGTTTCGCGGTGGGTTTGTGTAAACGGCTCGGGAACGCGCTCTGCATCACGCGGCGTTTCGACCGGCGCGGGCTGCACGAGCGCGATAGAAAGCGGCCTCGGCGCGCACGGTGCCGCGGTGCCTTTTAAGAACCTGTATCCGCCCACGTGAATAGCCAAGCTCACGACAAGGAACACTCCCAGGAGATTGTGCCTGATGGCCTTCATTTTCGCACGCTCCCTTCCCGAGTCATCGGCTTTTCTTCGGTCACCTCCACGTACGTCGCCGTCTCCGGCAGGGCGCCCTTTGCCGCTGCAAGAACCTCCGTGACCCGGCCGTGAAGCGCGCTGCGATCCGCGCTTATGATGCAGGCATCCACGGTGTCGGCCTTGGGCGCCAGCGCGGCTGCAAGTCCCGCAACGTTGGCCTTCATTCCGTCGACAAAGATCTCCCCCTCTTTCGTGACAGTGACCTCCAGGAGTCTCTTGCCATCGACTCCCGACGCCGGCGCCGCGACCGGGCGCTCGACCCTTATAGCTCGCACGACCCTCATATGCAGAAAGCTCGACAGCAGCATGACAATCACGAGGAATATGGCATCCATCAGCGGCGTAAGGTTCACGCCGCTCGCAGTTCTCGAACGCTGCCGTGATGTTCGCATCTCTCAGTGACCTCCTCAGCGTTCCCTTATGCCTAGCAATGCCTCAGCAAAATCCTCGATCCGCCGCCCGCGCGCGTCGGCCAGCCTGCGGAAGAGGTGTGCGCATACGAGTGCCGCAATCGCCACGGCGAGGCCCACGGCCGTGCTGCGCAGGGCGAGCGATATCCCCCTCGACACAACCGTCGGGTCGAGCGTGCTCATCCCGTCGAAGCCTCCGAAGCTCCGGGATATTCCGACGAGCGTTCCGAGTATGCCCAGCAGCGGCGAGACAGAAGCCGCGCAGTCCAGAAGCCAGACGTTGCGCTCGAGCAAAGCCTGTTCTGAAATGACCGCCTGTTCGACGCCTCCGCGGTGGCCGTTGGCGTCCCGCCAACTGGCTAAGACCCTTCCAAGCGCGCCTGGCCGCGTCTGTGCGCCCCGCTTTCCGGCGGCCCCGGTCCCCGTGCGCGCGGCATGATCAATGAGCCGCTGTGCCTCCCTGGCTTCGATCCTGCCGCAAAGCGAACTCCAGCACCTCTCGAGAACGACCGCAAGCGTCACTACGCTAATCGCATAGAGAGACGGCATCACGAGCCGCGCAGCCAGCGTGAAAAAGTCCACCGAGTCCATATCTCACTTGCCTTTCGTCAGATCTCGGGCAAGGGCCTGCCAGTATTCCTCACACGTGCTGCGAATCTCTATGTTCTCGAGCAGAGCCTGGACGCGCTTCTCACGCATCTTCTTAGACAGGTCTTCCATCGCCTCGATGGCTTCATCCGCCCTCGTGGGTGTCGGGCGTTTTTCCTCGGCGGCGAGTTCGGACAGGTTCTCCGAGCGAAGGTCAACATCGAGCATCGCCAGCGTTTCGCGGCGGGTGAGTTCCTGGATGCGCTTTTGCGTAATTGCGATGTTCTCCTCCAGGCGCGCCAGTTCGGTCTTTGCCTGTGCCTCCTGCTGCTCGTATTCCTGCCTGAGGCTTATTACCGCCTTGCGATACTCCGGAGAATCCGCCTCCTGACCGTACTGGCTCTTCAGGTTCTCGAAGTACACCGCAACCTTTTGCCAGAAGTCATCGAGATATTCCCTCTTCGCGGCGGCCTGCCGGCTCAGATCATCGAGCCTCTTGCGGTTGTAGGCGAGGTTTGACCGCACGGCGGCAAGCTCCCCGCTCTGCACTTGTTTCAGCGCGCCGTCGAAGGTGTCGACGGCACTCGAGAGCGTGTCCGCGCTTTCCCCGCCGTCCTCCGCGCTCTTGAGGATTTCGAAGACTTCTGAATGGCTTTCCGCCTCTTCGCCCGCCTGCGCCCAGGCGCAC
>JAGHCE010000261.1 GCA_021160625.1 Planctomycetota bacterium
CGGGCTTCTCGCACCCCTGGCCGAACTGGCCGCGCGGCACGGCGTCGCGGTCGTGGCAGTCAAGCACTTGAACAAGGGCGGCGGCGATGCGCTTGCGAGAGTTCAGGGGAGTATCGCTTTTGTGGCTGCAGTGCGGGCGGCATATCTGGTAGTGAAGGATCGGGATGATTCTCAACGGCGGTTGTTTCTGCCGGCGAAGAACAACCTCGGTCCGGATGATTCCGGACTCGCGTATAAGCTTTCAGGCGTTCCGGCGCTGCACTTAGAGTGGTCGCCTGAACCCGTTCGGCTTTCGGCAGATGAAGCAGTCGGCGAGACGCCGGCGCAACGGGGACCGGCGCCGGTCGAGAGGACCGAAGCAGAGGAATGGCTGCGCGACACTCTTGCGGCGGGGCCTGTGCCTTCGAAAGAAATCCTTGCCGCTGCGCGAAGCGATGGCATAGCGCGTCATACGCTTATCCGGGCGAAAGACTCAATCGGTATCCTGGCCGAAAAGGCCGGATTCGATCTCGGTTGGCAGTGGCGAATGCCCGGCGATCCAAGGGGGCCTGCCGATGGACTCTGAGAGGCTTTTACGAAGGTGCTCACGAAGGGGCCCACCTACCCCCCGTGCCAAACAACCTGGTCCCCTTCCAAGTAACCTGGGTATCTTCGTAGTTATAGGGGTTAAAGGGGAGTATATACGTGGGCACCCTGGAAAGCGTTTACGAAGGTGTCCAAGTAGTGGGTAACGGGGGGTGCCTGGGCGCCTTGGGGTTTTAATGACAATGTGTAAAGCAAACTATACAGTGCCCCTTGAAAGACAGCTCGAGGCCCCAAGAGGGCACCGAGCGGGGGTCATTGCGGCGCTTTCAGAGTGGTCTAAAGGCCCCAAAGGCCCCCTCAAGCGCAAGCGCCGGAAAGGAAAAAGAGATGACTGACGCCTTGGAGACCAAACGTTTACCGAAAGAGGCTAACGGCGAGAGCGAGAAGGGGTCTGTCTTGCGTGACGAGCGCGGGCGTTTTGTGCCGGGCACTTGCGGCGGCCCCGGCAACCCGAACGCCAAGAGGGTTTCCGAGTGGCGGCAGGCCCTTGTCGAGGCTGTAAGCAAGGAAGACCTTGTCGAGGTAATCAAGCGGCTTGTCGTGGCTGCAAAGGCCGGGGAGCCCTGGGCGGTGCGCGAAGTCCTTGACAGATGCCTGGGCAAGCCGCGCGTTCAGATCGCCGTTGAGGCAGGGGACGCGCCTCTCAAGACCTACGTCAACGTCGATGTTGATGCGGTGTGCGGAACGGGCGTATGGTCAGACCCGGCGGTGCGGGCTGCTGTTTCCGAATATGATAAACGGCAAAGCCGTAACAGCGAAGTGCAGATAGAGGAGGTGAGTGACAAGGACGATGCCCCCCTGCCTTCGCGCTGAGCGTCCGTGGAGCGTCATAGGGCAGGGTTTTCGCGCGCTTGGAGGTGAAGGCGATGCTTTGGTCACACCGAATACCGCAGACCGCCAGGGGCCTCTCAGGGGCCTCTCAGGGGGTTTTCCCTTTTATGGCCTGTATGATTTGTTGGAACTTTGTCAGACGCAAGGCTACAATGCCGAGGACTCACAGCGAACAGCGAACAGCGAAGCGTAGGAGGCACGGGATATGAGCATCAACAAAACGCGCGGTTTGCTTTACAGGATTGCTCGTTTCCTGGGCGACATCAACGCCGTTTCCAAGGGCAAGGTAGGGCGGCGCGTCGGCAGGCGGCTTGCCGGCAAGGGCGCAGGGCGGCTCTTCCGGGGGTTCTTCAAGTAGGGAAGGGGTTGTAATGGCGAGTCTTGGAAGTGAACCCGGCGGCAGGCGGCGAATACTTGTTGTTGGGCGCGACGGTCGAAGGCGTACGATACGCTTAGGACGTATGACGCTCAAGGCTGCACGGACGGCCCTGGCGCACGTTCAGGCTCTCCAGGCGGCGCGCATTTCCGGCAGCGGCGTCCCGGACGCAACGGCGGCCTGGCTTGGCGCCCTGCCGCTTCCAATTCACAAGAGGCTTGTCAAGGCGGGGCTTTGCGAGGCAAGGCCGGACGCGGCGACTGTTGGGGAGTTTCTCGCCTCTTACATCGCGTCGCGCGGTGACGTCAAACCCGCAACGCTGGCCGTATTCGGGCACACGCGCCGCAACCTCTTAGCGTTCTTCGGCGGCGGGCGCACCGTGGCCTCTATCACACCCACCGACGCCGTAGCGTTTGTGCGCTGGCTTTCGGAAAGCGAGGGCCTCGGCAAGAACACGGTAAGACGCCGGACGGGAATCGCCCGGCAGTTCTGGCGGGCCGCAATCTTGAAGGGGCTTGTCTTGGAGAACCCCTTTGCGGATATGCCCGTGACCGTAAGCGCCAATACCGAGCGGCAGGCATTCATCACGCGGGAGATGTTCGCGAGCGTCCTTGACGCCTGCCCGTCCGCCGAGTGGCGGCTTGCCTTTGCCTTGTGCCGTTATGCGGGGCTTCGCTGCCCGTCCGAGATCGTGAGACTGCGCTGGGGTGACGTGAACTGGGAGCGCCGGCGGTTTGTCGTTACGTCGCCAAAGACCGCGCGCTACAGCGGCAAGGGGACGCGCGTTGTGCCTGTCTTCGCCGAACTGGAACCCTACTTTGCCGAAGGCTTTGCAGCGGCTGAACCCGGCGCCCTCTACTGCTGTCCCCAGTTTGCCAACCCGGCACAGATGTATCGCAAGATGCTTCTCGGCGTCCTGGAAAAGGCGTCTGTCAAGCCGTGGGCGAAACTCTTTGTGAACCTGCGGGCGACCTGCGCGACGGAACTCTTTACCCTCTACCCGGCACACGTCGCGGCGGCGTGGATGGGGCACTCGCCGCAGATGGCTTTGAGGTATTATCTGCAAACGCCGGACGAGTATTTCGACCTCGCAGCGGGTGTCGAAACGGCGTCAGAAAAACCGGCACAGAATCCGGCACAGTATATGACCGCAAGCACTCGCAAGCACCCGCAAGCGAAAACGGAGGAAATACCTAAAGGCTCTATTTGCAAGGGGTTGCGGCAGGGTGCGATTTCTTGCGAAGTGGGCAAAAAAGAACTGGTGGGCAGTACTGGACTCGAACCAGTGACCTCCTGCTTGTAAGGCAGGCGCTCTAACCAGCTGAGCTAACCGCCCCAAATCCGCAATGATTCTACAACATGCCCGAATCCTGTCAAGCCGATTTCGCCTCACAGGGCCGTCGCTTTAAGCCTGTGCCGGCAACAATTCCATCAAGAAGACGGATCATTCTCAATTTTGGCAGCAGGAAGCGGCAAAGCTTCATCCGGGTAAGCGGCGTTGATGAAGAGCACGGCCTCGTTGTAGAGGGAGGTGGCTTTGTCGGACGTGCCGAATATCAGGTCGCTGATCCAGCCGCCACCCTTGAACATCCACGGATACAGCGTCATCGTCGTCGCCGGCTCGGACTTGATCGATTCCCATTTGGGGTCAAACATCAGCAGTCGCGGATCCGCCTCCTCGTAGAGCGCATTCCACTTCAATACGCGGAGCTGCTCGTACGGCCAGTCATACATATAACCCTTGGCTTCTTCGATGTATCGACTTCGCAAGCCCGCCGCCTCACCGGAGAGGCGGCCCTCCGGATACCGGCAGATGAGCTTGTGCATCATCGGCAGCAGCACCCCCGGTGAACATGGGGCCATCTGCCCCACTGGAATGCCATTGGGCCCCCCGAACTCTCGCTCGTCCAGTCCGTACGCCCTTGCCAACAGCGGCAGGGAATCGTAGTCGTCAAGTTCAGCAAGGAGGTATGTGCCGGCCCTGACGCGCCACGTACACTGGATCCATGCGTCGGTGTCTTTCGATCCGTACGACCCCTCTTCCCTCAGACGACGGGCGTGTTCGGACCATGCCGCGGGCCAGCCGTCGATCGACCGCTCAAGCACGTCTCTCAGAACGGGAACGACCTCCTCACGATGCGCCCGCCCTTCTTCAAGCAGGCGCCTGACCCTCATAAGCCTCGGAACCACCCACGCGTGGTAATCGGCGCTGCTTTCGTAAATTAGGCATATCGCTCCCAGAGAGCTTATCGCCTGAGTAACGTCGTCCGCATTGCCGACGTTCAACGTCAATTCAAGAATACTCTCCTTTCCGATGACCTGGTTCAGCGACAATTTCCCCGGGTGCGGCAGCACCGGTACCGGCGCATCACCTGCTCCATCACCGGGCGAGGGAACGTCGGGCAACGGCTCGGGAACGGGAAGGGAACTCACAGCCGTCGGCGCCGCATCAGGAGACTCTGACCGCAGCGGCGTTGATTCTCTCGGTGCGGCCGGCGGCGGCACGGTGCGTGGTTCGTCATTGGGCGCCCCGCGCCGCACGAGCATCCAAATAGCAACTGCAGCGACAAGGCACACCGCCGCCGTCACGCCAATAAAGAGTCTCCGCCTTGCCGTGGGGATGCGCATAACATGCTCTCCTTGACTCGCCGGTAGGGACTGCCCTTCGCGTCATCCACCCGTGCGGGACCACTCAGTCCGGGGTGTAAACCTTGGTGTGCGACTGCGTGTAGCCGGGGTAAGCCGGCTCCCACCCGCCTTCCTGTTCATCCATCCGAATGTTCTCATTCAGACATCCGTTCCACGGCGTGTCCCAAGCATAGCCGGCAGGCGTGGTATACGAATAGATCGCGCTCTGAGCCCACTTCCATTTTATGCTCGACGGCCTCTTACCGCCGGCATAAGACTCTGTGGAAAGCACCACCGAGGCATGCACCAAGATGTCTTTCAGATAGATCACGGACCAGAAATTGTACTGGAGAATATCCCCCGCGCTCACTTCGTATTTGCCTACGGGATCGACATCGTCAGTGAAGGCCTTTTGTGCGTCCAAGTCGAGCCAGTTTTCATAATACGGCGTCTGCGGCCCCGCCGTGGCCACCTGGCTGAACGCATAGGCGAAGCAGTTGGTTTTTGTCGTCGGTGTCCCGCTTCGCGACGTCTTGGCAAGACTGAATTCGGGAATAATCCCAAATCTCCAGTCCCAGTAGTCGTTGGCCTCTTGAGCAGTCGGTACACCGACACCGGTGTCGCCGAAATCCTTTTCAAAATGAGCGTGTATCAGGCAGTCACCCTCGTCTGTCTTGACATGCGTTGGCTCCAGTTCAGTAATGGCGAGGTAGGCTTTGATGTAGCAAACGTCCTTCTTGCCGGTTTCACTACTGCATATAACCACCGGTTGCGTTTGGGTAACGGAAGCCCAGTCGATTGTACCGTCCGGCCCTTGATCACCGCCCCGGCAAAACGGGATGACACAAACAGAACAGATAAACGCGAGTGACAATACCAACCAAGTCCGCTGGTTATTTCTCATTGCCATCCTCTTTTTTCCTGCGTTTCATAGAACTCAAGATCGCTACGGAACTCGGCAAATCGGCGCAACTCTCGGACGGACCGACATGCGGCACTTCAGATGCATCGGAAGACCGCCGATGAGCGTAAGGAAAATCGATGCCGACAGGGACTTGCATCGTGCTCCGTTCCCCCCGCTCCAGACCGACATCCGGTTGACGATGCGCATCTGAAAGTTCTCCACAATGTGCACTTGCAGTTGCTCTAAGTTCCCACTAAACTGGTTTTGCGCCAGCTATCCCGATCAAACAAGAGCCAGCGTGCACGCGCAAGCACTGCTTGTCAAAACATTTCTATTTTGCGTTGACAGCGGTATCACCGCCTCGCCCGCGGATGGTTAGTTGATTGCCACGGACAACGTCCGTGGCCCCCGTAGCAAAAAGGGGGCGAAGCCCTCCCCCGTAGCAAAGAGGGGGCGAAGACCCCCACTGGTGGACAAGCCACCAGTGCCACATAATGCTGCGGAAGGCCAGTTGACTGCCGTGCGCAACGCGCGCGGTCCCCCATAGCAAAAAGGGGGCGAAGCCCTCCCCCGTAGCAAAGAGGGGGCGAAGACCCCCCCTCCGAAAGCCGGTCAGCGCGTTTCGGATATCGCTGCGAAGAGCTCGGGCCAGCGCATCCGCTTCATATAGGAACGCCAGTCTCCGGTATAGGGGCTCTTGGTGCGGTCGTCGAGGTCGCAGACGGCGGTGGCGACGCCGTTGCCGAGGCCCTTGCCGGTTTCGGCCAGGATATTCCCGCGCGGGTCGACGATGATGCACTTCATATCGA
>JAGHCE010000168.1 GCA_021160625.1 Planctomycetota bacterium
CAAATCAAGCACCGCCGCTTGTGCTTTTATTTGCGGCCTCGATGGGGTAGAATATAAGGCCGATCAACAAGGAAAGGCTTATGGCACAGCTCGTTATACTTTCCGGGCCCGAAGAGGGCCGCATCTTCACCCTTGGAGAGACCTGCATCATAGGTCGGCAGGATGACTGCGACCTGTGCATCAGCGACGACGCCATCAGCCGCCGCCATGCATACATCACCCTGGAAGAGGACGGCTATTACATCGAGGACCTGGGCTCCTCGAACGGCACATTCGTCAACGGAGACGAAATCCAGCGCGTCAGGCTCGCCGAGGGCGACACCATCAAGCTCTCGCACTCGGTCCTGGCCTTCAGGGAGCATCCCCACGAAAGGCAGACACAGGTCACCGTCGTCGATGACCTCAAACACCCCGACTCCACAGTGATGCGCCCGCAGGACGCCGTTTCCGTGCTCATTCGCGACACCACCGCGGTCGAGAGCCTTGACCAACTGCAGGAGCTCCACGAAAAGCTGCTGACCGTCACCCGCTTCTCAAAGGAGGTCCGGTCCACGCTGGACTTGAAAACACTCCTGGGCAAGGTTCTGGGGTTACTCTTCGAGATTTTCCATCAGGCTGAGCGGGGTTTCGTGATGCTTCACGATGACCAGGGGCAGCTGCGGCCGGTGGCCTCGCGAAACGTCCTCTCCGACGGCGAGATAACCATATCAAGCACGGTCCTCAACGTCGCCATCGGGGAGAAGAAGGCGATTCTCTCCAACAACCCCGTCGAGGACACCCGGTTCGGCACTGGGGGAAGCATCGTGACGCACGGGATGCGAAGCCTTATGGTCTCGCCGCTTATCTCCGGCGATGAGGTCATCGGCGTTATGCACATAGACACGACCAGGCCGGGCGCTCCCTTTTCCACCGACGACCTTGCGCTTTTTACGGGGCTGGGAGACCAGGCGGCGGTGGCCGTTTCAAACGCGCACCTCCACGAGCGGCTGATGCGCCGCCAGAAGCTCGAACAGGAACTCGTCCTGGCCCACACCGTCCAGAGGTCCTTCCTGCCCACCCACGTGCCTGAAAACGACCGCGTGGACCTGGCCTTTCACTATGCGCTGGCTCGCCAGGTGGGCGGCGACTTCTACGACTTAGTCGAGCTGCCCGAGGGAATCCTGGGCGTCGCCATCGGGGACGTAAGCGGCAAGGGCATCCCGGCCGCCCTGCTTATGGCCAAGACCATAAGCGAAATGCGCGTCGCCACCCACGCCGAAAAGTCCCCGTCATCGGTGCTCTCGATGGTGAACTCGATGATGCTCGGATTTATCTCCCCGGATATGTTCGTCACGGCGCTGGTCTGCTTTTTCAACCCCGCAACCGGCGAGGCCGCCATCGCCGACGCCGGGCACAACTCGCCCATCCTGAGGCGCTCCTCGGGAGAGGTGGTTTCCCTCGAGCTCACCAAGGGTTTTCCGCTGGGTGTGGTCGACGAGGGGCAGTACGGCAACCAGAAGGTAGTGCTCGGCTCCGGCGATACGCTGCTTTTCTACACCGACGGGCTTACCGACGCGACGAGCGCCGCCGGAGGGCTCTTTGGAAACGAAAGGCTCTGCGAAGCCGCCGCGAAGGCCGACCCCGGCGCCCACAACGTAATCGACTCGGTGCTTGAATCAGTGCGGGATTTCACCGACGCTGCACGCCCCTTTGACGACCTCACGATGATCGCCATATCGCTGAGGTAGCCACACACCGCCACAGGTCGGCTGCACCACATCAAGCCGGCGGCTCGCCCTGGCAGCGGGTGCGGCGGTGCTTCGTTCGGCGGGCCTCTTTTACGCGTGACTGACAGTCGGCGGTCAGGGCGTTCAGGGCCTTTTCAACATCCAGCCGGATGTCCTCCATCTCGAACTTGTTGACGCGCTCCGGGACCTCGATGGGCTCGCCGAAGCGGGCCAGGATATAGGCACCGGGAAGCGGCAGGCGAAACCCGTCCCAGGAATCGAACTCCTTGTATCTGTCTATACCGAGCCCGGCGGGAACTATCACGGCGCCCGAAGCCCGCGCCAGGTAGACCAGGCCCTTCTTTACCTCGTGCTTCGGGCCGGTGGGGCCATCGGGGGTGATGGCGATGTCGCGCCCGGAGACCAGGCACTCGCGCATAAGGCGAAAACCCTCCTCGCCGCCGCGGGTGCTTGAGCCCCTGATGGCATGAAAGCCGAGCTTGACGGCGATGCGGGCGACATATTCACCGTCGGCGCTGCGGCTTATGAGGATGCCGATGCCGCTGCCGCGATGTGTGTAGATGGGGATCACCAAAGAGCCGTGCCAGAAGGCATATATGACGGGGCGGCCGCTTCGGCGGACATCGTTTGCCGCATCAGGGTTCTCGAGCTCGCCGTCGAAGGTAAGCGCCAGCATCCGGATGAAAAAACCTCCCAGGGAGCCGGCGACGCGGTACTTGAGTTCGCCCCAGAAACCCCTCTCCGGCATAGCGCCTACTCCTGCGGGTCGTGCCAGTCGCCCTCAAAGACGGTAACAGCCGGGCCGGTCAGGTACACGTTGTCGTCGTCGGACCAGACGACATCCAGAACGCCGCCCGCCACGCGGACAACCGCCTCGGCCCGGAGTTTCTCGTTGAGGCACCCGGCCACGAGCGTGGCGGCCGCGCCGGTGCCGCAGGCAAGAGTCTCGCCGGAGCCCCTCTCCCAGGTCCGCTGGATCGCCTGGCCGGGCGAGAGCACCTGGACGAAATGGACGTTCGTCCTTTCGGGAAATGCCGGGTGGTTTTCAATCTGAGGCCCGAGCTGCGCCACCGGGGCGGTTTCGACATCGTCAACGAATATGACGACGTGGGGGTTTCCCATCGAGACGGCGGTGATGCGGAAAGTCTCGCCGCCGACTTCGAGCGGTTCCCCGATGCAGCGGCCTTCGCCGCCGGCCATTGGGATTTCACTTCGCTGGAGCCTCGGCCGGCCCATATTGACGCGGACCTTCACGACGCGGCCGTCCTCGACGACGAGGTCGGGCTTTACGATGCCCGCGAGCGTCTCGATGCGCATCGTCTCCTTGCCGGTCAGGCCCCGGTCATAGACATACTTCGCAAAGCAGCGAACGCCGTTTCCGCACATCTCGGGCTCGGAGCCGTCGGCGTTGAATATACGCATCTTGAAGTCGGCCACGGCTGAGGAGCACACGAGTATAAGGCCGTCGGCGCCCACACCGAAGTGGCGGTCGCTTATCCGGCGGGCCAGCTCATTCGGGCTTTCGGGCTCTTCTTCGCTGCAATTGACATACACGTAGTCGTTGCCCGCCCCCTGCATCTTGACGAATCTCATAACTTATCTCCCCGTCCGCCCCAAGGTACCCCTGATAAGGGGCCGCAAGACCTAAATCGTACGCTGAGGCGACCCGTTCGGCAAGGCAAAACGCCGCCGCCGGAAGGGCCGGCAGGCCGTGGAATTTTATGGACGGTGAAACGGGTACTGGTAGAATCTGGCCGGATTCCAGACGCAATGGAGGCAATGATGGCTACGAAGGTCGGCATAATAGGGGCAACCGGTTACAACGGGCTCGAACTCATCAAGATTTTGCTTCGCCACGGCGACGCGCGCCTGGCCTACCTTGCGACGCGCTCGACCCAGCGGCCGCTGATATCGTCGGTGCATCCGTCTCTCCTGGGGCTTTGTAACGACCGGGCCGAGCATATCGACCTGGACAAGATCGCCGAGCGTTCGGACGTGGTGTTTCTGGGCGTGCCGCACACGGCGGCAATGGAGTATGTACCGGGGCTCCTGGAAAGGAACGTGAAGGTAATAGACCTCTCGGCGGACTACCGCTTGAAGAACGCCAAGACCTACCAGAAATGGTACAACCACGAGCACACCGACGAGGGAAACCTCGCTCGGGCGGTCTACGGCCTGCCGGAGATATTCGCCGACGAGATACGTGAGGCGGACCTGGTGGCCAATCCCGGCTGCTACCCCACGGCGGTGATACTGGGGGCGTATCCGCTCATTGCCGAGGGGCTTGTCGAGGCGGCCTTCATCGCCGACGCCAAGAGCGGCGTGACCGGCGCCGGCAAGAAGCTCACCGCCGCGACGCATTTCCCGGAGGCCAACGAGTCGGTACTGCCCTACAAGGTCGGCGCGCACCAGCACAGCCCCGAGATGGTCGATGTGCTCTCGCAGACCACCGGGAAAGAGGTGAAGGTGGAATTTGTGCCGCACCTTGTGCCGATGGACCGAGGCATCGAGGCGACGATGTATTTTACGCCTGCAGGAGGCAGTGATGCGCAGGACGTGGCCGCCACATTCCAGAAGCACTACGCCGAGGAACCCTTCGTGCGGCTGCGGGGTTCGTCGTTTGCCCGCACGCGCGACGTCTCCTTCACGAACTTCTGCGACATCGCCTGGACGGCGACCGACGCGCACGTCATCGTCTCGACCTCGATAGATAACCTCATCAAGGGCGCAGCGGGCCAGGCGGTCGAGAATATGAACATAATGTTCGGTCACGAGCGGACCGAAGGGCTGCTGTAGGATTTCAACCTATGCGGAGGCTCGGCGAGATGAATCCTGAGATGTTGTCGGTTGTTTTTGCGAAGGGATTTAGGGTCGGTGCGGGCCGCGGCGGACTAAAAGCTAAGGGCGACGACGTGATGCTTCTCGTGGCCGACGGGGTGTGCTCGGCAGCGGGGGTCTTTACGACGAACAGGCTTTCCGCTGCGCCGGTCAGGCACAGCCGGACGGTTCTGGCCGGGGGGCACGCGCGGGCCGTGGTGGCCAATGCCGGCAACGCAAACGCCGCCACCGGCGAAGGCGGCCTAAAAGATGCCGAGGCGATGTGCAAGCTGGCGGCCGAGGCTGTCGGGTGCTCGGCCGATGAGGTCCTGGTGGCCTCGACGGGCGTCATCGGCGAGGCGCTCGATATGGAAAAGATTCGGGCGGGCATAGCCGTGGCCGCCGGCAATCTTTCATCAGGCGAAGCCGCCGCCGAGGCCGCCGCAAGGGCCATTATGACGACGGACACCAGGCCCAAGGCAGCCCTGCGCGAGATCGAAATCGGCGGCCGTGGGGTCCGCATCGGCGGCATCGCCAAGGGCGCCGGGATGATCTCCCCCCGGATGGCGACGATGCTTGCCTTCATCACCACCGATGCGGCGATAGCCCCCGCCCTCTTGCAGCGCGCCCTTTCCACGGCGGCGGATGCCTCGTTCAACCGCGTCACCGTCGACGGTGATATGTCGACCAACGACACGGTGTTCGTCCTTGCAAGCGGTATGTCGGGCGCAAATGGACTGACCGAGGGCTCGCCGGAACTCGGACGCTTCACCGACTGTCTCCTGGAGGTGTGTCTGGATCTTGCCAGGGCCATCGCGGCCGACGGCGAGGGAGCAACCAAGTTCGTCGAGGTGCGCATCCGTGGGGCGGCCTCAAACGAGGCGGCGCTCCTCCAGGCGCGGGCGATAGCAAATTCGCCGCTGGTCAAAACCGCGCTTTTCGGCTGCGACCCGAACTGGGGGCGCGTCCTGGCGGCGGCCGGCTATGCGGGAGCCCCTTTCGACGAACAAAAAGCGGTACTTCGGTTCAACGGGGTGAAATCGTTCGAGAAAGGCTGTGTGATTGCCGATACGGGTGAACTTGCAGAGGCGATGCAGGCCCGTGAGATCGTCATCGAGCTGGACCTTGGAATCGCAGACGCCGAGGCGGTGATATATACGTGCGATTTCTCCTATGACTACGTCCGGATAAACGCACAATACCACACATAAGGGCTGCTTGCAGCAGGATATCGCGTCGAGGCCGGGCAGGTTGTCCGGAGACAACCAACGGAAGGCGTGCTGTCACACCAATAAACCTAAGCCGGGAGCAAAAGGGGGAGAGGTGCGGCAGTCGCGGCCGTTTGCCAAGTAGGTAAAAAGAGACCGCTCAGCAGGTCAGACAACTAACGACGGTTCGCGTAACATACATCGGTTCCGGACCACCGCACCCTTGTTACTTTGGACACAGATGTCCGCGTTTTGTTCCGTTGGAAACCGAAAGAATTCGCGCGCTGGGAAGTTTTTTTGAAATATGGGGCCAAAAGAGGCAATGACGCAGGCTAACACTGAAAAACAGATGTTCAACACCGACGGCAACTTTGCCAATCCGAAGGACCTCCGGCGGGCCAAGATCTTGAACGTCGCCGCCGGCAGTATGGGGATGCTGTGGTTTGCGCTGTGCCTCGGGTCGTACTTCCAGCTCTTCGCCAGGGCGCTGGGCGCGGGGACGGTAGCAATCGGGCTTTTGGCGACGATACCGTCACTGGCGCACGTCTTTCAGATCGTGTCGGCCTACATAGTCGAGCGTCTGGGCCGGCGAAAGCCCTACTGGGCCACCGTGTCGATTACCCGCAGGATGCTCCTCGTCCTCATACCGCTGTTGCCGTTTGTGTTCACACCCGACCACTACCCGACGGCGGTGACGCTGATGCTGGTGATACTGGCGGTCTCGTCGATCCTGGGATCGGCGGGTTTTGCGCCGTGGTATTCGTGGATGGCCGACATCATTCCGGAGCGTGAAAGGGGCAGGTTTTTCGGCAGGCGCATGGCGATTGTGAACCTCTCAATCGTCATTTTCCTCCCGCTTTTCGGGCGCGTGCTGGACTCGTTTCCGGAGGAGAGGCGTTTCTACGGGTTTGCAATTGTCTTCGGGGCGGGGGCGGCCCTTGGCTTAGCCGACATAATCACGCATTCGTTTATCCCCGAGCCGCCGATGCGGCTGGTTGAAAGAAAGATGAACCTCCTGGCTATGGCCAGGCGCCCGTTCAAGGACGCGAACTTCAGGCGGTTCTTCTTCGGGTGGGGCCTGTGGTCCTTCGCCACCTTCATAACGGTGCCCTTCTACGCGGTGTATTACAGGGAAAACCTGGAAATCGACTTTGCGTTCCTGGGGACGGTCACCTCGATTACGCTCCTGGCGACGGTGGTGGCATCGTCATTCTGGGGGGGCATCGCCGACAGGCTGGGCTCGAAACCGGTCTTCAACCTGTGCGTGGCGGCGAGCATCCCGATACCCGTGCTTTTCTTCTTCGCCACGCCGCACAACGCTCGCGTACTCCTTGCCTGCCAGGCCGTCTACGCCGGCACTATAGCCTCCGGGATGAACATCGGCTTCACCAACCTCCTTTTGGGACTCTCGCCGCGTGAGGGGCGGCCGATGTTCGTGGCGGTGTTCTTCTCCGTGACGGGCATACTCACCGCCGCCGCGCCGATTATCGGCGGCTACATCGCAAGCAACTACGACACCTGCATACTTGGCGACTTCACCCGGTACCACAACCTGATGCTCATCTCGATGACGCTCTACCTGTTTTCCCTGCCCTTTTTCCTGAGAATCCGCGAGGTCCACAGTGCCCCTATGGGCACGGTCCTCGGAAGCATCCTGATGACCAATCCCGTAAGGACCTTCGCGCGGATCGGCGTTTTGAACGCCGGCCGCTCCGTCAGGGCAAGCGCGCAGGCGGTCAGGGCCCTTGGCGCACAGCGGGCGCGCCTTGCCACCGAGGACCTCCTGGCGCGCATTGACGACCCAAGCGTCTTAGTGCGGGAGGAGGCCGTGAACGCCCTTGGGGAAATCGGCGACCCGGCCGCAGTGCCGGCGCTACTTGATAGGCTCGAAACCCCGGAGGCCCACAGCACGCTGGGCATCATAAGGGCGCTGGGAATGATAGGCGACAAGCAGGCGCTGTGGCCGCTGGTAAAGTGTCTTGAAGACGAGGACCGCCACCTGCGGGCCGCGGCGGCCAGGGCCCTCGGCGAGATGCGCGCAAGAGAGGCCGTCAAGGCGCTGACCGATCTTGTCGCACGCGAGCGCAACCAGCAGGTCATAGCAAACGCCATCGAGGCCCTCGGCGAGATCGGGGCGGCCGCGGATATGTGGAACGTCCTGCCGCTTCTCAAGGACATCCACAACCCCATCCTCAAGCGCCAGACGGCCTTGGCCGTAGGCAACCTCCTCGGCAAAAGGGATGAGTTCTACCAAATACTCTCAAAGGAAATCCGCACACCCGGCAGCGAGGTGGAAAGGCTTACAAAACGACTCCTCAAGCACATCGGCAAAACCCGAACGAGCGTCGAGCTCCAGCAGGTCCTGCGCGACTTCAGGGACGCATACGAGGCGGGTGACTGCAGGGGCAGTGTCGCCTTGCTGTGGGAGGCGGGGTATCTCATCGCCAGGGACGCCTACAAGTTCGAGGGGCCAAGCGACGCGCTTCTGGAGGTGGCCGTCATAAGGGACGAGAGATTCGCCGCAGGGCTGTGGTTCCTGCACGTCCTTCGCTCCGGCGAGATCGCACCGTCAATGGACGACGCGCTCCTCGGTCTCTATCTCCTGGCATCGGGCAAGTACGCGGACGCGCCGAGGTTCTCCTGAGCTCTGTCTGAGCCGGACCGTTTCCTCACAAAAGCGGCGCAAGGTAGCGCAAGCTCTTCTCGAGGTTGTCCGGCGGCAACAGGCGGCACTCGATGCCGAGAGAGATCTCCTGCGGGAGTGCGGCCGCGGCGGCCAATGCCCCCGGAAAGTCCACCGAGCCGACACCCAGCGCCAGGTGCTCGTCGTGCACACCGTGATTGTCGCTCAAGTGCATATGCACAAGGGCAGGCCCGAGGCCCTCAACCCACTCGGCCGCAGATGCGCCTCCCGCAACCGCTGCGTGCGCCACGTCAAGGCAAACGCCCGCATCGGCCGCCTCAAGCTGCCCCAGCAGCCACAGGAGCCCCTCAGGCGAAGGCTCCAGCATATTCTCTATGGCAAGCCGGAGACCCCTGCGGGCCGCCTCCCTTGCCACTTCCCCGAAAAAGTCACCTGCGCAGGCGCGCCAGTCGCGCCCATAAGATGCGTTTCGCCGACGCGGCACGTAGAGGGAATGGACAACGACAAACTCCACTGAAAGCCTCTGAGCAACGTCCAAGCCCGCCATAAGCGCCCGCCAGGAACGCTCGCGGCGGTCGCGGTTGCGGCTGAAGAAGTCCACCCGCCTAAACGGCGCGTGAAAACCGAGGCGCAGCCCCGTACGCTCCCTCAGCGCCAGGATTTCATCGACGTAGGGCCAGACGTCGCCCTCCAAGGTGGCGGCGCTCACAAAATGCTGAACCTCCAGATTGAGCCGTTCTTCGGCAATGGTGCCCCTGTGAAGCCGGACGCCGTTTGCCCCCGCGCAAAGGAAGAGGTTGTCTCTTCCTATCATTCGCCACCCGCCGCACGCGGCTGCGGCGCCGCAACGTGGTTTCGAAGTGTGCCTATGCCCTCAATATCAATGTCCACGACATCGCCCACGGACATCCCCGAAATGCCCGACGGCGTCCCGGTGGCGATGACGTCTCCTGGCAAAAGCGTCATAACCCGCGAGATAAACGGCACGAGAAAGGACGGCGGGAAGATGAGCTGAGACGTGCGCGAATCCTGCCTCACCTCGCCGTTGACCGATGCCCGGATACCGAGGTCGTCGGGACTGACCTCGTCGGTTATCCAGGGCCCTACGGGTGCGAAGGTGTCGAAGCCCTTGGCGCGGGTCCACTGGCCGTCTTTGGCCTGGAGGTGGCGGGCCGTGACGTCGTTGAAACAGGTGTAGCCGAGGATGTAGTCGCGCCACCGGTCGGCGGGGATGTCCTTGGCGGTTTCCCCGATAACGATGCCGAGCTCGGCCTCGTGATCCACGCGCGAGGCCATCTCAGGGTAGATGATGTCGTCTCCAGGGCCGATGACCCCCGTCGAAGGCTTCAGGAAAAGGCACGGCTCGTCTGGCAATTCGTGGCTGATCTCAGCGGTGTGGTCGGCGTAGTTGAGGCCGACACAGACAATCTTCGAGGGGCTAACGGGAGCAAGTAGCCTGACCTTTCCAAGCGGCAGGACCGCACCGGTTTTCTTCCATTCGCCAAAGGGCGGAGAGTCAATCGTCATCACCTTGTCACCCTCAATGACGCCGTAGGCAACACCGCCTTCGCTTTCGAATCTCACAAACCGCATATGGATCTCCTTTCGGACAAATCGTAAAAATCCGATTTTACCCGCAGCCGACAGCCGTGCAAGTTCTGCCGGCGCCCGGGGGGCTTCGCTCCCTTTTTGCTATGGGGCCCGCGCACGTAAGCCAATAAGTAGGGCGGACATTCCTGTCTGCCGTCGTTTATTCCGCGGGCGAGGCAGTGTCTCGCCCCTACCTCATTCCGCGTGCGGCGAGCCGCACCCTACGCAGGCGCGATTGCCAAAAGGGGACAGTATACTTTTCTGAACATTGTGGCGTGTGCAACCGACAGGGGCACAGTAAAAGTATACTGTCCACTTTTCAAGCCGCCGTGCAGAGGCCCCCGGGCCGGAGGGATTATTTCTTGATTTGGCCGCAGGCGCGGCGAAGATGTGCCGGTTCACCGTCAACATCGCAGCGAGATTATAAAGGGGAAACCGGATGGATATACGGCCGGGAAGGATTCTGCTCGAAGAGGCGCGGATTGTGCAGCGCGTCGGCGAACTGGCGAAAGAAATAAGCGACACCTACCGAGGCGGACCGGTCACGATTGTGGGAGTGCTCGACGGCTGTCTCATTTTCCTGGCGGACCTTGTGCGCCGGTTCGAGATGCCCGTCGAGATCGTCCTCGTAAGGGTAAATACCTACGGAGATTCGGACAAGCCCCGCAAGAGGCCGATCATCGCTGCGGATGATCTCAAGCGCGTCTCGGGCAGGGACGTCCTCGTCGTGGACGACATCTACGACTCCGGCGCGACGCTCTCGGCGCTTCGGGAAGCGCTCAGGGAAACCGGCGCCGAGGATGTCAAGCTGTGCGTGCTCCTCGAGAAGGAGCGCACCCACGACCGGGCGGTGGACCTGGACTTTGTGGGATTCCGGATACCGGACGTCTTCGTCGTAGGCTACGGACTCGACTACGCCGGCCGGTACCGCAACCTCCCCTGCATAGCCGAGATTGAGGGCGACGACGACGCGCGCGTAATCGCGTAGGCGCCGCAGCCTGCGTCCGCCGAAGAGCCTACTCGATCGTGACGGACCGGCCCGTGTCGGCGCTTTGCCCGGCAGCCTCCACTATCTCCACGGATTTTAGCGCCTCCTGGGAACTTGTCAGCGACGCTCGGCCTTCAAGGACCGCCTCGACGAACTCCCTCGCCTCGTTGTAAAAACCGAGCGCATAGGCGTCGTCTCCGGCAATCTGTCGGAAGGGCTTGCCGTTGAGGAGTATCGTGTCGGCGCCGTTTATCGTGAGTGCCCCTTCGTCTCCCACTATCACGTGATCG
>JAGHCE010000273.1 GCA_021160625.1 Planctomycetota bacterium
CGCATCGCAGCGGACGTCCTCGGGATATGTCGCGAAGGGCCGCCACGGCGCATCGGGCGCAGGCTAAGGAAACCGGCTCCCGACCCGGCGCACGAAACCGCGCTTCGGGTCGCATCCATCCTGCTTATTGCCGAGGCGCTCGACCGGTCCGGGACCGAGGATACGCGGATTGTGTCGATTGCAGACGACGCAAACACACTGGAAATCCTTGTCTCCCGCGGCCGCACGAGCCGCCAAAACGCCTCGGCGGCCTTTGAGACCCGCCGACTCTGGAACGCCGTGGCTCTGAGGCCCCTCGGCCGCGTCCGGGTCATCGGCGCCGGCGAGGTGGAATCTTTGTTGATACTTCCGGACCTTTCGGCCGACCAAGCCCTGCAACGCATCATCCGGCGGCAGTTGGAAGTCCTCGCAACCCGGGTATACGGCCTGGGCTGCCGCTGGGATATCGAGTGCGTCCACGAGATGCGCGTCGCGCTGCGGCGCCTGAGGGCCGCCCTGCGGGTATTCCGGAAGGAAGCCGCCTCGGCCCTGCCGGAACTGAAAACCGATCTCAGGCAATTCTCCAACATCCTGGGCGGCGTAAGGGATATGGACGTTTTTCTCGGGTTCCTGCAACGCTACGCGCGCGATGCGTCCCGAAAACACCAGCCATTTCTCGACGGATTGGCCAAATCCGCTAAGCGAAGGCGCAGAATGCACTACCAGGCGGTCATACAGGCCTTTGCGGGGAGTCTCTACACCCGGTTCGAAAGGCAGTACCTCCCCCTGGTGGCGGCTCCCGACGGGCAGGGCGAAGGTTCAAGGCTCACAGGGCCGGCAGCCGAGACGGCGGTTTCCAAAACGGCGCCCAAAGCAATACTCAAACGCCTAAGGAAAGTGGCGGCGCACAAGGGGCACCTTGAGAAGTATGATCCACGCGAGCAGCACAGGCTGCGCATTGAGTGCAAGAGGCTGCGATATGCGGCGGAATTTTTCTCGGAAATCTACCCAGGCAATCTCGGCGAAATCACCCGGCCGATGGTCCGGATGCAAAACCTGCTGGGCACCGTTCACGACGCATCTGTTTACAGCGAACGGGTAAGCGGTTATCATAAGCGAAGCGGAAAGTATCGCACGGACCCGGCGGCCGGGAAAGCCGTGAAGGTGATCCTGGCCCACCTGGAAAGCAGGTGGAGCGTTTCTCTTGCTAAGGCGGCGTCCGTCTGGAAGGTCTTCACTCGCCGAAAGGCCATCCGGAGGCTCAGCAAGATCGTCCGCTCACCGCTGGGAGGCTGAGAGGCAATATGGCAAAGCAGATTGACGACAAGCACGGCCTCGCCAGGGACCACGGCCTGCCTGGCAAGCTCATCGTCGTCGAAGGAATCGACGGCTCCGGAAAAAGCACGCAGGCGCAGATCCTCAAGCAATGGCTCGAAGCGCACAATGTGCCGGTTTTCTTCACCGAATGGAACTCTTCGCCATTGGTGAAAAAGGCGACAAGACGCGGCAAGAAGAAAAACCTGCTGACGCCGACGACGTTCAGCCTGCTGCACGCCACGGACTTCGCCGACCGCCTGAGCTACCAGGTCCTCCCGCCGCTCAAGGCCGGGATGGTCGTGATAGCCGACCGCTACGCATACACGGCGTTCGGGCGTGACACCGCTCGCGGGGTCGATCCCGGCTGGGTCAGGGACGTTTACCACTTCGCGATAAAGCCGGACATCACGTACTACTTCAAGGTGCCCATCCAGGTCGCCCTGCAGCGTTTGCTCAGCGCACGCACAAAAATCAAGTTCCACGAGGCCGGTATGGACACCGGCCTTGACAAGGACATCGTGCGCTGCTTTGAACTTTTCCAGCAAAAGGTTCTTGACGAGTACGACCGGATGACCAGCGAGTTCGGATTCGAGGTCATTGACGCGACGCTGCCCATCACCACCCAGCAGATTATGGTGCGTAAGATAGTAATGGAGAGTATCGGTGATGTCGTGCGCAGGGGTGCGTAGAACCATCGCCCTGCAGCCCACAAGACCCCTCGCGGCATTTTGTTTGGAGGCTCCTGGGAAAGAGAGCGATAACCGATGAGTAACTTTGCCCCCACGGGAAAAATATCCGACAATCCGAAAAATCTCGCTTCTCTCTTCAGAATCCCCGCCCCTCCAGCCCGGCGCAAGCGCTACTTCGGCAAGGGACTGCCCTATATGGACCTGGACGACTTGCGCGGCTATCTCGTGGTAGTCGAGGGCAGCGACGGCGTCGGACGCAGCACGCAGATATCGTTGCTGAAGAGCTGGCTGCAGGTGAAGGGGTTCGGGGTTCTTGAAACCGGGTGGACGCGCTCGCAGCTCGTTGGGCCCACGATCGACCTGGCAAAGGCCGGCCACGCGATGAACAACCTCACCTTCAACCTCCTCTACGCCACCGACCTGGCTGACCGGCTGGAACACGAGATTATCCCGGGCTTGCGGTCCGGATTCGTGGTGCTCGGCGACAGGTACTACTATACGGCTTTGGCACGCGCGGCAGTGCGCCGGTCGGAAATCGACTGGGTCCGCTCGCTCTACGGATTCGCCATCGAGCCGGACCTCGTGGTGTACCTCAAAGTGGATATGAATACCCTCTTCCACAGGGTCATCAAGTCGTCCGGCCTCAATTACTGGGAAGCGGGTATGGATCAGAATCCCGGTTGCGACCCTTACGAGAGCTTCTGTCGCTACCAGTCCAAGCTCATCCGCCAGTTCAACCGGCTCTCCCGCGAGTTCGGCTTCCGCGCCGTGGACGCTCGCCGGCCGGTCGAGAAGGTGCAGGTCAGCCTGCGCAGGCAGGTAGCGGCGCTGCTGGATATCAAGATGACCAGGGAAGACCGGGAAGTACGGTTGCTTGTCTAAGAGTTTTTGAAAGTTGCGCAAATCCCTTCAAATGTACTGGCTCGCGGCTGGAAAAACGGTACAAAGCGCGAACGCCGGGCGGAACCTCGACAAACCGAGGGCACCAAGTGGCAAAAACAAGTAAACGCGGCGAAGAGACTCTCTACCTCGGAGTCGACGTCGGCGCCACCAAGATCCTGGCCGGGCTCGTGCAACGTGACGGGAATGTATTGGCCCGAAAGCGGCTTACCACTCCCAGGAAGAGCGCTCCGGAAGAGGCCCTGGAAACGATATGCCTGGCGATAGAGGGGGTGCTTGCCAAAACGGACAAGCGCTGGGCGGACATCGACGCCGTCGGCCTGGCTGTCCCCGGCGTTGTGGAGCCCGACGAGGGCGCCGTGGTGGTGACGCCCAATATGAACCTGTCGGGCCTGCAGGTCGTGGCTCCCCTGGAGGAAAGGTTTGAGGTGGAGGTTGCCCTCGGCAACGACGCGAACCTTGGAACACTCGGCGAAACGTGGCTTGGAGCGGCGCGCAGCGCACACAGCGCAGTGGGGATTTTCGTGGGGACGGGGATAGGCGGCGGCCTCATTGTCGGCGGCAGGCTTGTCCGGGGCCAGAGAGAAGCGGCCGGCGAGATTGGTCACATCGTGATGCAGCCTGACGGCCTCTTGTGCGGATGCGGAAACCGAGGCTGCTTCGAGACGCTGGCAAGCCGCTTGGCAATAGAGCGTGAGATTAGAAAGGGCATTGCCGAGGGCCGCGAGACAATCATCACTCGGTTGGTGGATGACATCGAGGGCCCGATCAAGGGGAAGGTCCTCAAAAAGGCGCTAAAGCAAGCCGACGAGCTCGTCACCGAGGTGATGCGTGAGGCCTCCAAGATACTGGGATACGCGTGCCTGAGCGTGCGGCACCTGATTGACCCGGACGTCATCGTCCTGGGCGGCGGCGTGATCGAAGCCTGCGGCGCCTTCATAATGCCCATCGTACAGAAGATCGTCGCCGCGGACGCGCTGCCGGGAGCGCGCGCTGGAGGGCGGGTAGTGGAGTCCGAGCTGGGCGACGACGCCATCCTGCTGGGCGCAGTGGCCCTGGCTATGGGATTCGGCGCGGACAGCCCCGTTCGCGCATCCGAGCTGCCGCTTCCCCACTATCCGAAGATCGACTACGCCGCTTTCGGCGAAGTGTCTGTCGGCGGCAGGGTCTTCAAGTCCGACGTATACATCAGGGGCGACGGCAAGGCCAAGAAGCGCAACGTGAAAATGGCCAAGCGGCGGTACGAGACTTCGCACAAGATCGGGCCTGAGGAGCTGGAAAAGGTATGCAAGGGAAGGCCCGAGATTGTAATTATCGGCACGGGGCACAGCGCGATGGCGTGCCTGACAACTAAGGGCGAAAAATTCCTGAACGAGCGCGGTATCAGGTTCGAGCTGTGGCCCACGCCGCAGGCGCTGCGGGCTTACAACCGGGCGAGCGGCCGCAAGGCGGCACTCATACACGTTACCTGTTGAACATAAACAGAGGTGATACCCGGTGACGATCCCCACAACGCCTAAAACGGCCTGCGCCCTCGCCGTCGCAAGGACCTGTCCGGAAATCCTGATGCACCTCGAACAGGTCGAGCGGAACGCCGTAATGCTCTTCGATGCCTTCGCGCCTCTCCACAATATGGGGCCGTACGAACGGGAGCTCGTCTCCTGCGCGGCGCTGCTCCACGACATCGGTATCTCGATTTCCTACAAGGGCCACCACAAGCACTCCAGGCGTCTTATCGTCAGGGCCGACCTGCCCGCCCTGACGGTCCGCGAACGGGAGATTGTGGCGAATGTCGCTCGTTATCACAGAAAGGCCGAACCGTCCAGCAAACACAAGCCCTTCGGTGTTCTGCCGCGGGAGTCCCAGGATGTCGTCCGGCGCCTTGCGGCGATACTCAGGGTGGCCGACGGCCTCGACAGGGCACACGAAAACCAGGTAACCGGCCTGGAAGCCGAGTGCGTGTCGCCGACGCTCTGGACCCTCATAATTTCCGGCGGCGGGGACCTCCAGTTAGCAGCCTCGGCTGCACGGCGCAAGGCCGGCTTCTTTGAAAACGTCTACGGTGTCAGGCTCCATATTGAGCCCAAGAGTCCGGCTTCCTGAAGGGATATCCGCCGCTCCGGGAAAGCACCGGCACTCGCAATGTGTTGCTCTGAACCTGTGATTCTGTGGGCTTCGTTTGACTTGCCCCGCGAACGGTGATAGAATGCCGGCCCGATTATGTCCGCGAAGCACCCACAGTGTTTTGCCCCGCCGACAGCGCCGCTGCAAGAAAGGCGCGGTATGCGGGTGCCCCTCCGAACGCCACGTCGCATTTACTCCGCAGCGACATTTACCCACGACTGCATTGCCCTTGGCGTCGGCGGCCGGATAGAGTTCACAAAGCCCGGTGGGAAGGCCGATGATACCTATGTTCGGTGACAGGCCCGGGGCGGTGCCGTCCCACCGGGAACGCCGCTGCGCACAAGGGGAAAATATATGCGCCGAGTAGGAGGACGCACGCTCCGGGCAGCGGTTGCGCTGCTGTTGGCCGTTTGCCTGCTGCAATTCTTTTCGCAGTCCAGTCTGGCGCAGAACGGGACCGTGCCTGTCAGGGTCGGCGTCCTGGCCAAATGTGGGGCCCACCGATGCTTGGAAAGGTGGGAGCCCACGGCCCGGTACCTCACCGAGCACATCCCCGGCCACTCATTTGCAATCGTGCCGCTTGGCTATGACCAGGTCAACAAGGCCGCCGAGCGGCACGAGGTCGATTTCGTCCTGGCAAATCCCTTTTTCTACGTGGGGCTGGAACAGTTCTACGGAGCCGGCCGCATCGCAACCCTGAAAAACCGGTACGACGGCGAGGCCACCTCCCGCTATGGCGGCATGGTGTTTTGCAGGGCCGAGCGTACGGATATCGTGCATCTTGCCGACCTCAAGGGCAAAACGTTTATGGCGGTCGAAAGGAGGTCGTTCGGCGGCTGGCTGGCTGTGTGGCGTGAGTTGAAGGAGAGAGGCATCGACCCCAAGCGGGATTTCACCTCCTTGAAATTCGCCGGCAGGCATGACGCGGTGGTCTATGCGGTGCTGGCCGGCGAGGCCGACGCTGGGGCCGTGCGAACAAACACGCTTGCTCACCTGCTGCAGGAAGGCCGGATACAGGCCGACGACTTCCACGTGATCCACGAGCACGGCGGCACGCAGCCTAAGCTGCCCTTTACTCATTCCACACGCAGCTACCCCGAATGGCCGATGGCGAAACTCAAGGACACCTCCAACGATCTGGCGGAAAAGGTCGCAGCGGCGCTCGTGACGATGCCTCCGGAAAGCGCAGCGGCCGCGGCGGCCGGGTGCGCCGGCTGGACAATCCCCCAGAATTACCAGCCGGTGCGGGAGTGCCTCAAGGAGCTTCGCGTCGCCCCATACGAAGACTACGGCAGAGTGCCCCCACGGGAAGTGCTGCGGCAGTACTGGCCCTGGCTGGCGGCCCTTGGCGCCCTTGCAGCCGCCGTCGTGCTGTTCGCAATGCGTATGGCGGCTCTCAACCGGAAGCTCCGCGATGCACTCGAAGGGCAAAGAAGCGAACTGGCCGAGCGCGAGCACGCAGAGGCCAAGCTCCATAAGAGCCGCGAGGAATACCGCACCCTCGTGAACAACCTCCCCAAGGGCCTGTACCGAAACACGCCGGGACCGGAGGGTCGTTTCCTTATGGCCAACCCGGCCTTCGCACAGATGTTCGGCTATGATTCGGTGGAGGAGTTTCTCAAGGTGCGAGTCTGTGACCTGTACCTCACTCCCCGGGAGCGTGAGGCGTTTTCCGACAAGCTCCTTTCGAAGGGGAGGTTGGCGGCGGAGGAACTGCGCCTTGTGAAAAAAGACGGCATGCCGATCTGGGCGGCCGTCACGGCGCATATTGTGCATAATGAAGAGGGCGGCATAAAGTACATCGACGGTATGATTGAAGACATCACCGAGCGAAAGCACGCACAGGAAGCCTTGCGGGAAAGCGAGCAGCAATACCGGGCCGTGGTCGAGGACTTGCCCGTTCTCGTGTGCACGTTCCGATCGGACGGGACGATCACGTTTGTAAATGAGACCTATTGCCGCTACTTCGGCAAAAAGAGCGAGGAACTCGTCGGGAAGAGTTTTTCGATGCTGATTCCGGAGGAGGACAGGGCCTTCGTGGATTCCCAGTTCGGATCGCTGACCACCGACAGGCCGGTCGTGACGTACGAACACAGGGTCATCGCGGCGGATGGCGGGGTCCGCTGGCAGCGGTGGACGGACCGGGCGATTTTTGACGACGACGGGCGCGTCGTGAGCTTCGAGTCGATCGGGGAGGACATTACCGAGGAGAGGAGTCTCAGGGAGCAGCTTCAACAGGCGGAAAAACTGGAAGCGCTGGGCCAGATTGCCGGCGGCGTGGCTCACGACTTCAACAACCAGCTCGTCGCCGTAATGGGCTATGCCGATTTGCTGAAAAGCGCCCTGGCAGGCAAGCCGGAACTGCGTGGTTATGCCGATATGATCCTGCATGCCTCGCAGCGATCGGCTGACCTGGCCAAGCAGTTTCTGGCCTTCGCCCGAAAGGGCAAGTATGAGTCCGCACCGGTGAACATCCACGGGGTTATTGCTGAGGTCGTGTCGCTGTTGGGGCGCAGCATCGACAAGCGCATCACCATCAAGCAGAACCTCGAGGCCGAGCCGCCGACGGCTATGGGAGACGCAACGCAGCTCCAGAGCGCGTTCTTGAACCTCGCCATCAACGCTCGTGACGCTATGCCCAAAGGTGGCGAGCTTGCCTTCGGTACGGAAGTCATCACTCTCGACGAGCACTATTGCCGCGACCATCCGTACGAAATCACACCGGGGCGATATATCCAGGTCTCAATCAGCGATACGGGCGTCGGAATGGACGCCGATACCCAAAAGCATATCTTCGAGCCATTCTTCACAACGAAGAAGGATGACCGGGGAACAGGTATGGGCCTTGCAGCCGTCTACGGCACGATAAAAAACCATAAAGGCTCCATCAGCGTCTACAGCGAGGTGGATCGCGGCACGACGTTCCGTATCTTCCTGCCGCTGGCAGACGATCAGTGCAAGAGCGTGAGCGTCGATACGGCCGTGTTGCCGGTTGTGACACCTGCCAGCATACTGATCGTTGACGACGAGGAAAGCGTGCGCGATGTTATTGCCGTGATGCTCACAAGTCTTGGGCACAAGGTGGTGACCTGCCACAACGGCGCAGAGGCCGTCGAATACTACCGTCGCGCGTGGCGCAATATCGACCTTGTGATCCTCGATATGGTAATGCCGCAACTGACCGGTGGCGAAATGTTTGCAGCTATGAAGAACATCAACCCCGCCATCAAGGCCATCCTCGTCTCCGGCTACACTGTCGACGGCGAAGCACAGGACATCCTCAACAACGGTGTCCTGTCCTTCATTCAGAAACCGCTGCGGCTCGCCGACCTTTCGCGTCACGTCAACGAGGCCCTGGCAATCTAATCCATCCGCCCGGACCAAAAGCCACCCCGCCGGGTGCCCCTCCACAGCGCAGAAAGAGGGCAAAGCCCCCCACTGGTGGACAAGTCACCCGTGCCACATAACATCGGTAGGGGCGCGATTCATCGCGCCCGCGGAAGGTCAGTTGTGTAGGGTGCGCTTTAGCGCACGCGGAATAGTATCACTGGCGGACAAGCCACCAGTGCCACATAGCCTTTCGCAAGGTCAGTTGATTCCCGGCACAACGTGCCGGGCTCGTTAGCAAAAAGGGGGCTAAGCCCTCCGGAAGGTCAGTTGATTGCTACGGGCAACGCCCGTGGCCCCCATAGTAAAAAGGGGGCGAAGCCCTCCGGAAGGTCAGTTGATTGCCTCGGGCAACGCCCGTGGCCCCCATAGCAAAAAGGGGGCGAAGCCCTCCGGAAGGCTTGCGCTGTGTAGTATATTTCAGGTAGGGGCCGGCCCTGTGTTTTCCTGCTTCCTGCGGGGCAACCTGCCGGCTTCTCAAGGGGTGGATGGCAATGCTGCGGTGCAGGCGGGTGATACGGGATACGCCTGCGCGCCTGCGCACAGAGGGACTGAAAGTGTGCAATCTCGCGAAGCGCGCGCTCAGACTGGGCGCTGCGATAGCGGTTCTCGTCGTCCTCGTCGGCTCTCCCGCCTGCTTGGGGGAGGCCGACAAACACGACATTCCCATTACTGTCGGCGTCCTGGCCAAGCGTGGGCCCGAGCGCTGCCTTGAGAAATGGGGGCCGACGGCTGATTATCTCTCGGAGGCGATTCCGGGCTATTCCTTTGCCATTGTGCCTCTGGACTATGCCAAAGTCACACCAGCTGTCAAACGTCAGGACATTGACTTCATCCTGGCCGATCCTTTCTTCTACGTGAGCTTAGAGCACTCCTATGGTGTCAGCCGGATTGTGACGCTCAAGAACCTGCGAATGGGCAAAGCGTACACGGTTTTCGGCGGCGTTATTTTCTACCGCGCCGGCCGCAGCGATATCAAGCATCTCCGCGACTTCAAGGGAAAAGTCGTTATGGGCGTGGAGGAGACGTCCCTGGGCGGCTGGCTTGCGCAGTGGCGGGAGATAAAGGAAGCTGGGATCGACCCGCACAGGGACTTCGCCGACTTGCGATTCGGCGGCACGCAGGACGCGGTCGTCTACGCCGTCGGCGACGGCAAGGTCGACGCAGGCTGCATCCGGACGGATATGCTCGAGCGAATGGATAGGGAGGGGAAAATTCGCATCGAGGACTTCGCCGTGATACACGAACACGGCGGCGGAGAATCCGAAGAAGGCGAAAACGCCCATATGCCGTTTTTGCACTCGACTCGCTCCTACCCGGAATGGCCGTTCGCGAAGCTCAGGGGCACGTCCGATGACCTGGCGGAAAAGGTGGCGGCTGCCCTGATGACGATGCCGCGTGAGAGCCCTGCGGCAAAAGCCGCAATGTGCGCCGGCTGGACGATCCCGCACAACTACCAGCCCGTCGACGAGTGCCTGAAGTATCTCCGTGTCGGCCCCTACCGGGATTACGGAAAGGCCACGCTGCTGGATATGTTGCGGCACTACTGGTACTGGCTGGCTGGAGTGGCGGCTCTGGGCCTTGCCGGCCTCGCGGTTGCAGTCCACACGTCGCGTCTCAACCGCAGCCTTAGTCACGCCCTGGAAGAACAGGAAAAGGATCTCTCCGAGCGCGAGCAGGCCAAGGAAGCGCTAAGGGAAAGCGAAGAGATGTTCCGAACGATCACCGCCGCGGCCAATGATGCGGTCATTATGATGGACAGTGCCGGGAACATCCGCTTCTGGAACAGGGCGGCCGAAACAATCTTCGGGTATCCCGCAGGGGAGATTATCGGCAAGCCGCTGCATAAAACACTTGCACCCGGCCGGTACTATAAAGATTTCCAGAGGGGTTTTGCGGGTTTTATGAAATCCGGGACGGGTGCAGCAGTCGGACAAACCGTTGAACTTATGGCGTTGCGCAAGGACGGCAGCGAATTCCCATCTGAGCTTTCGCTCTCCGCAGTGCAGATTAACGGCAAGTGGAACGCCGTTGGAATAGTGCGGGACGTTACCGAGCGCAAGCGCGCCGAAGAGGCCGTACGGCAGGCCAGGGACGAGGCCGAGGCCGCCAACCGCGAACTTGAGAGTGCCATCGAAAAGGCCAACGCTCTGGCGGTGGAGGCCTCCGGCGCCAGCACGGCCAAGAGCGCGTTTCTCGCCAATATGAGCCACGAAATCCGCACGCCTATGAACGGAGTCATCGGGATGACCGGGCTCCTACTTGACACCGAGCTGACCGACGAGCAGCGCGACTACGCGGAAACCGTTCGAAGCAGCGCCGAGGCGCTCCTGGAGATTATCAATGACATCCTTGACTTTTCCAAGATCGAAGCGGAGAAGGCCGAGCTCGAGACGATCGACTTCGACCTGCGCACGACGCTCGAAGGTCTAAGCGACATAGTGGCGGTGAAGGCTCAGGAAAAGGGCCTCGAATTCGTCTGCCTGGTCGACTCGGAGGTCCCCTCGCTTCTCAGCGGCGATCCCGGCCGCCTGCGCCAGGTTCTCATCAACCTTGTTGGTAACGCGGTGAAGTTCACCTCGCAGGGGGAAGTGGCCATTTGGGTCACATTGGAAAAGGAGGATTCCAAGAGTGCCGTGGTGCGCTTCGCCGTAAGCGACACAGGCATCGGCATCCCGCCTGAGAAGATAGAGAGTCTCTTTGAGGCGTTCAGCCAGGCCGACGCCACAACCACCCGCAAGTACGGCGGAACCGGGCTTGGGCTTGCCATTTCCAAGCGGATCGTGGAGATGATGGGCGGCCGGCTGGTCGCCGAAAGCGAAGAGGGGCACGGTTCCAAGTTCTCGTTTGCCGTGCGCTTCGACAAACAGCCTGCGGGCAGGGAGCCTGTCCTCGACATAGATGAGGACATTCGCGGCAGGCGAATTCTTATTGTCGACGACAACGAGACAGGCCGCCTGGCACTGACGGGGATACTGCGTTCCTGGGGGTGCCGCTGCGAAGGTGCGCCAAGCGGCGAGGCCGCCCTGGAGAAACTGCGCGCCGCCGTGGCCGAAGGGGACCCCTTCGAAGTCGCCGTCCTGGATATGGTTATGCCTGAGATGGACGGCAAAATGCTGGGCGAGAAGATCAAGTCAGACCCGGATTTACAGGAAACCGTCCTCGTGATGATGACCGGTTTCGGAAAACGCGGCGACGCGGCGGCCCTTGAGAAAATCGGTTTCTCCGCATATATGAGAAAGCCTATCAGGCAGTCGCAGCTACGCGACTGCATTCAGGCGGCGCTCGGCCGCAAATCCCAGGGTGCCAAAGGGGCAGGGGGGACGCTCGTCACGAGGCATACCTTAGCCGAGGCGCACAAGAGCAGGGTCCGTATCCTGGTTGCCGAGGACATTGAGACAAACCGGAAGGTGGCACTCAAACTCCTGGAGAAGCTCGGATACAGGGCCGACGCAGTGGCAAACGGGCGGGAGGCCGTCGAAGCACTCAAGACAACTGCCTACGATATCGTCTTTATGGACGTTCAGATGCCGGAAATGGACGGCTTTACCGCCACTCGGGCGATCCGGGACGAGGCCTCCGGCGTCCTCAATCACGATACGGTCGTCGTCGCAATGACGGCTCACGCAATGAAAGGCGACCGCGAGGACTGCCTGGAGGCCGGGATGAACGACTACATCTCCAAGCCGCTGCGGTCGGAGGCGCTCGCCGAGGTGATTGCGAAGTGGGCCTTCCGGGAAAAGCCGCCGCAAGAGGAGCCCTCGCAAGAGAAGCCGTCACAAGAGGATTCTCCGCAAGAGAGCCGCCCGCCGGAGCCGGCCGGGCCGGAAGAAATCGCCTTCGACAGAACCGACCTTATGGACCGTCTCGACGGCGACGAGGAGTTCCTCCGGGAGATTGTGGCCGCATTCATAGCCGATGCGCCCCGCCAGATTGACGGCTTAAGAGATGCCCTGGCCGACGGAGACGCCGCCGAGGTGCGCAGGCGCGCCCACGCCCTCAAAGGTGCTTCGGCCAACATCTCCGCCGTCTGGATGCAGCGGGTGTCACTGGAAATGGAGATGGCGGGCGAGGCAGGCGACCTTGAAAAGGCGGCTTTCCTTCTCGAAAGACTCTCGCAGGAATTCGAAACGTTCAAGAGCGTCGCAGTCGTGTGAGCGTCTCCGCCGGAGTTCGGCTCGGCGATATATGTTAGCCGTCGGCGCCGTTTTCCGGCTTTTCACAAGCAATGGTTCTTGGAGTTGACGTCGCCGGCTCACCATCGACACACTCCTGCAAAGCCCCGTCAAATAAAGCCCCTGCCGACTGTCGACCGAGTTTCTCAGACGGTGTCGCTGCCGCCTTTTGCCTGCTGTTTGTGTGAGTTGGCGCTTGACACGTTGCTTATACTACACGTGGGGAATGGTGCCGGGTAAGTCAATCGTGGAGCCGAAAGCCCGCTGTGTCAGGCTGTTGCGGGGGGAAGGCTTACCTTTTCGACCTTTGTTTCGGAAAAGGAGATTGGTCGTGCTGAAAGAAACGCGTGGGGTAGTCGGGCGGTGCGGCGTGCACCCGGACGCCGCCGAATATTGGTACTTGAAGCCCTTGAGGAGCGCATCGCTCCGACCATAGTCGTTGTGGGCTCACAGATTAGCTGGGCGGACTCCAACGGTGACGGCATTACCGTGGAATATTCGGGCCCCGCAGGTTCCTTTGTGAATGTGCTGAATGCCGCCGGAGGCGATATAGGACTTGCCTCCACAGGGAGTCTCTCCGGCGCCGAAGTCGTCTTGCCCGGTGACCTCGCCGGGGTAAAGGCGGGTAGTGTTACGGATTCCACTATCCTGGCAGGCGGCGACATTGGAGCAGTTCAGGCGAACCTTATATATGGAAGTCATATCCGGGCCGAGGGAATGCTTGAGAAGGTTCTCATCGGCAGTGCAGGGATGATGGACTCGAATCTCACGGGAATAGGCGGGATCGGCACCTTCATATCCCGCGGCTCGGTAGTGGGAAGCACGCTGAGTTCCCTTGACGACCCGAATCCAGGAGTAACGCCGCTCGGCGGCGGAGCTATCGGCAGCCTGCGTGCCGGCGAGCTCCACGGTGTCACGGTGGAGGCCCTGAAAGGCTTCGGATCGATCAAGGTGACGGGGGCCGTTTCCGATACGACCTTTGACGCGTGGCATTCGGACGCGGCATTGGGATATGACGTCGGCGGCGACCTGGGAAGTTTCAGCACAAGGGCACTGGTTGGAAGCAGCGTGGAGGTCCTGGGCAATGTCGGCGCGGCGAAGATCGCCAATCCGGGCATTATCGGCGCCAGCCATATCAACGTGGGCGGCAATCTGGCAGCGCTGCAGGTTCGAGGAGGCATAAGCGACGCAAGCGAAATCCACGTTGCCGACAGCCTCACC
>JAGHCE010000195.1 GCA_021160625.1 Planctomycetota bacterium
CAATAGGCCTGGACCGAATGGTGATGGTGCTTCTGGGGCTTGATTCCATTCGCGAGGCGATAGCGTTCCCGAAGACGCAACGCGCCATCTGCCCGCTGACGGGTGCGCCCGGCACCGTGGGGTCCTCGCAACTAAAGGAGCTGGGCCTCTCGATGCTGGAGTAAGGGCGCCTGCGGTGCCCGGTGGACGGAAAACCGCCCTCATAGCACAAGCGCCGGAGAAATGCCCCGGTGCAGCGTGAAAAGGAGGTGCCCCGGTGAGGCGAACGAAGATTGTCGCGACGCTTGGCCCCGCAAGTCACCTGCCCGAAGAGATAGCGACGCTTATCAAGGCCGGCGTGGACGTCGTGCGCCTCAACAAGTCGCACGGCGACACCGCGTGGCACGAGCGTGTCTTCGCCAACGTCCGCCAGGCATCCGAGGCCGTCGGCAAACCGGTCGCCATAATGGTCGACCTCCAGGGGCCCAAGATGCGCATCGGCCGCGTTGCAGGCGGGCGGGCCGTCCTCAAGAGAGGCTCCGAGGTCAGGATCGTTGCGGGAGAGGCCCTCTGTGACGAGACGACGCTCTACGTGCCGCTTGCCGAGATCGTCAAGGACATAACTCCCGGGGACCGCGTTCTCCTCGACGATGGGAACATTATCCTGAAGGTCCTTTCCAAGACGCGCCGAGCCGCACGCTGCAGGGTTGTTGTCGGCGGGGCGATATCTGACCACAAGGGCGTCAACCTTCCCGGCGTGGACGTATCCGTTCCCGCCGTAACCGAAAAGGATTTTGAGGACCTGGCCTGGGCGGCCCGGATGGGTGCGGAGTACGCGGCGATCTCGTTCGTGAGGCGCGCCGAGGACATTACCGAGGTACGCTCCTTCCTTCACCGGATCGCAAGCCCCGTCCAGGTAATCGCCAAGATAGAAAAGCCGGAAGCCGTTGAGCAAATAGACGCCATCGCCGAGCTGGCCGACGGGCTTATGGTGGCCAGGGGGGACCTCGGCGTCGAGATGAACTTAGAGGAGGTTCCCGTCGCCCAGAAACGCATTATCGCCGCCGCGCACGCCGCTGACATTCCGGTCATCGTGGCCACGCAGATGCTCGAGTCGATGACCCAGAAGCCCCGCCCCACGCGCGCCGAGGTCTCCGACGTCGCATCGAGCGTCTTCGGCGGAACGGACGCGGTGATGCTCTCGGGCGAGACGGCCGCGGGGCACTACCCCGTGGAGTCGGTGCGGCAGATGGCCGCAATAGCCGAAGCGGCGGAAAGACACCTCGTGGAAACCGGGAACCTGAAAGCCGTCCTCTCGTCCAACTCCGTTTACGCCATCGCCGACGCCGTCTGCCACGGGGCCAACTCCGCGGCGCGCGACCTGTCGGCAAAGGCCGTTTTTATCTCGACGACAAGCGGCCGCACAGCGCTTCTTTTCTCCAAGTACCGCTGGCCGGGCGTGCTCGTCGGCGCCTCCGACGACGAGGCTTCCGTGCGGCGGATGGCCCTATACTGGGGCGTCCGCCCCGTGCAGGTGAATAAATGCAGCGACCACCAGCAACTCCTCGGCGAGATGGTCGACAAGTCATTGGCCCGGGGCCTCGTCGCCGCGGGCGATATGGTCGTGTTCGTCGCCGGCGCGCCGCTGGGGAAAACCGGCGCGACGAACCTCCTTATGGTTCGCGGCGTCGCACCTCGGGGCGCGGTCGCCGGCAAGGGGCAGGTCTCGGCTAAGGTGCCGGCAGCCGAGATAGTCGTGGACCGCAAGCGCTGCATCCTGTGCGGCGCCTGTGTGGGCATCTGCCCCGTATTGGTATTCAAGATCGAAAACGACAAACTATCCTTCAACCGGCGCAACCTGAAAAAGTGCCTGAGCGACTGGCAGTGCAAGAGCATCTGCCCGGTCAATGCGATACGGATAAAAACGGTGAAAACCACGCGAGGCGGGAAATGAAGAAGGCTGCCATATTGCTTGGGGTGCTCTTCCTTGCGGGGGCCTGCGCGGCGCCTGTCAAACAGGGCATATCCTCGATGGTGCTCCAGAGCGACGCCGACTACGATCTCCTCTGGCAGGCAACGCTCGACGTCGTTGGAGAGAGGTTTGCCATATCCAGGGCCCAGAAAAACCAGGGGCTCGTTGAGACGGATTACCTCATAGGGGCACTTTCGAAGACGGGCTTCAAGTCGAATGCCGTATCGGGGGAGGCATCGCTCTACGAGATGCTGCACACGACGCGCCGCAGGGCCGTCGTGAAGCTTGCCCGCACCGGGGCCGCGGCAATCGATATTTGCGTGGAGATGGGCCGCCTCGCGCGCGAGCATCCCCGCACCATCCGAGGCGGCAGGTTTTCGATGAGCGCATCGGCCGGAGATAACCAAGCAGCTTGGAAGACCCGCTGGGTCGATGTAGGGCCTGACGAGCAGCTCGAAGCGACGCTCGGTGCCGAGATCGAGGCGCGCTACCGCCTGTACAAAGAGAGCCGCAGTCCCCGGACGAAGTAAAATGTGGCACTGGTGGGGGTCTTCGACCCCTTCCTGCTATGAGGGCCACGGACGTTGTCCGTGGCAATCAACTGACCTTCCGGGGGTCTTCGACCCCTTTTTGCTACGGGGGCCGCAGCTTTGTAGGGTGGGCTTCAGCCCACGCGGGCAAATACCCATTGTTCATTCCGCGTGCGGCAAGCCGCACCCTACGGGGCTTGTGCCGCGGCTTGCACTTATGGATTGCTGCTTAGAGCATCGAGAGCGGGTCGATGTCGATTACGCCCTGGACATTGCCGGTTGACTTGACGAGTTTCCGAACGCCGTCGAGCGCGGCTGAAAGTGACGCACGGTCAGGCGCTTTCACGATGAGGTTATAGCGGTGCCTGCCGGAAAGCCGCGAGATGAAGGCGGGCGCCGGGCCGAGGACATTCACACCGGCTACACCGGTTGCCCCAAGGGCGTCGCGCACCCTGGCCGCCGTCTTTTTCACCTTCTCGAGATCGCTGCCCCTCAGGATAATCCGCGCCATTTTCGCGACGGGCGGATAGCCGAGGTCTTTGCGGTGTTCGAGCTCGCGCTCGGCGAACGAGAGGTAGTCGTGCCGTGCGGCGGTGCGGATGGCGAAATGGCCGGGTGTAATTGTCTGGACGACGACCACACCGCCGGCGGGGCCTCGGCCGGTACGGCCGGCGACCTGGCTGATGAGGTCGAACGTGCGCTCGCCGGCGCGGAAGTCCGGCAGGTTGAGCGCGACGTCCGCCGATATCACGCCGACGACGGTAACGTTGGGGAAGTCCAGGCCCTTGACGATCATCTGCGTGCCGACAAGGACATCCGTCAGCCCCCGGCGAAAATCTCTAAGCGTCTTCGTGTACGCGTGGCGGGTTTTCATCGTGTCGGAGTCCATCCTGGCGACACTGGCGGTGGGAAAGAGCGCCCGGACCTCGTCGACGACGCGCTCTGTGCCGGCGCCGAAAAAGCGCACGTTAGGGTGGCCGCACTCGGGGCACTCGGTCGGCGGCCTTGCACTGTAGTCGCAGTAGTGGCACTCCACGAGGTTCTTCGAGCGGTGGAAGGTGAGGGTGATGTCGCATTGTGGGCACTTGCCGACCCAGCCGCAGCGCCTGCAGGTAAGGTACGTGGCGAAACCTCGGCGGTTGAGAAAGAGTATCACCTGGAAGCCGGCCGAGAGCGCCTTTTTCATCCGGTATTCCAGCCGCCTGGAGATGATGGTAAAGGCCTTTCGCTCGGCGCGCTCCTCGCGCATATCGACAATCTCCACCGGCGGCAGCGCACGGCCCTCCACGCGAAACGGCAGGTCAAGCCGCTCGACAAGGCCGCTTTTGGCGGCGTGGAAGGTCTCAAGGCTCGGCGTGGCCGTGCCCAGGATCACAGGAATAGACAGCATCTCGGCGCGTCTCAAGGCCACGTCGCGCGCGTGATAGCGGGGGCTCGTTTCCTGCTTGAAGGTGTTCTCGTGCTCCTCGTCGATTACGATAAGACCCAGCCTCGCCGCAGGTGCGAAGACCGCCGACCGGGCACCGATGACGACGTCCGCGCTGCCGGAGGCGATGGCGCGCCATTCGCGGTGGCGCTTGCCGGCCGAAAGGTGGCTGTGCAAAAGGGCAATATTCGGAAAGCGCGCCCGGAAACGGCTGACCGTCTGCGGCGTGAGCGATATCTCCGGCACGAGCACGACCGCCTGCCCTCCGGCGCGGACCACCTTCTCGATCGCCCGGAGGTAGACTTCCGTTTTGCCGCTTCCCGTGACGCCGAAGAGCAGAAACGGCCGAAATGCCTTCTGGTCGATGGCGGCCGATATGCGCCGAAGCGCCCAGCTTTGTTCCCGCGTGAGATCGAAATCCACGCGGTAGTCCCTCACCGGCGGCTCCCTGCGCCGGCGGGACCTTACGGTCGGGACGCTGCGGACGACGGCGAGGCCGAGCTTCACCAGTGACCCGACGGTGGCGCTCGACACGCCGGCGCGCTCTGCGAGGGCGGAGACTGAGAGCCGCCCGTCGTTCTCAACAAGCGTCTCAAGGGCCCTGCGGCGCTTTGCGGCCCTGGCGCCCCACGTAACGGCCGTTTCCAGCGCCTCTGATGCAGGCCGAGCAAGAAACAGGACGTTCCGGTTACCCGTCTGGCAGCGCACGCCCGCGGGGAGGGCCGCTTCAAGCGCCTCACCCCAGCCGGCTAAGTAACGCTCGGCCATCCAGCGCCCCAGGTCGAGCATATGCGCGTCGAGAAGCACCTCGGAGTCCACAACGCCGTATATCTCCTTGAGAAGGGCACTCGTGGGAGGCGGTGTCGTCGACAGGCTCACGCAGTACCCCGTGGCCCGGCGCGACCCGAAGGGCGCTTCGACGCGCTTGCCGGGGGCAATCCGGCCGGCAAGCCTTTCCGGGACTATGTAGGAATAGGCGTTCGCAAGGGGCACCTTGAAGGCGACCTGGGCGTAAAGGCGGCGGATTTTGTCTTCGGGAGGTTTCATACTGCCTGCGAATATATCCGCAGAGGGGCTTTCTTGCAATGAACATCACTTGCTGTTTGACCTCCCCGGTGTAGAATATCCGCTTTTCGGACGTGAGAAAGCCGCTATGTTCAAAATAGTCGAGAAAGAGGAGCTTGCCCGGGACATCTACCGGATACGTGTAGCCGCGCCCCGCATCGCGCACAAGCGCAAGGCCGGGCAGTTCGTGATCGTCATACCGCGCGAGGGCGGCGAGCGCATTCCACTTACTGTCGCTATGTCGGACGAGGCCGCCGGCACGATCGACCTCGTGTACCAGGTCGTGGGCACCTCGACGGGAGAACTCGCCGAGATCGACGAGGGTGGGGCCATTCCGCACGTTGCAGGACCTCTGGGTTCGCCGACCGAGATCAGCAAGGTGGGAATCGTGGTGGTAGTGGGGGGCGGCGTCGGCTCGGCGGCGGCATTTCCTATCGCCCAGGCCCACGCGAAGGCCGGCAACATGCTCATCTCGATAATCGGCGCACGCACGAAGGACTTCGTCATCCTTGAGGACGAGTTC
>JAGHCE010000019.1 GCA_021160625.1 Planctomycetota bacterium
CACCTTGAGAGCCTCCTTTCCATCGGGCGCAAGAAGACCCCGCCCACTCCGCTCGTGTCCTTTCCCACTCCTACCGGGACAACGTGGGCAGACGTGCGGTTCGTGGTCGCGGATACCACGTTGCGCATCGATGCCAAGGGAAAACGCAAGGATTACACTTTCCAGGAAGCTGGATTCGAGGAACGGCGCAAGAAGAACGCACCGGACCGTCTGTGGGCATTGCTCAAGGTGTTCGCAACGCACGGCGGAATCCTGCCGTTCAAGGCCGCTAACGTGGAGACCCGCAACAACCTCAAGCAATACGTATCCGACCTGCGCAAGCGCCTTGCGGCATTGCTGCCGGGTATCGAGGGCCAGTCCATCTTGTACGACAAGGACGAGAAGTCCTACAAGACTACGTTCCGAATCTCGTCCGAGGAAGTTCTGCACTTCCCCACACCGTCGGGGGCCTCGTGGACGGACGTGTCCATCGCCACACACGGCGACACTGGCGTTCGCGTCGTCGTGACCGCCACCGAGAAGTTTGCCGTTTCCAGCTACGCTGATGATAGCGATGAATCCAGCCACCAGTGGGAAGCCGCAGAGCGTGAAGGGACTGTCGAGCGGACCTATGACCTGCGCATGCTCAGCTTGGCGGATGACCAGGAACGTCCGAATCACGCGGGCCAAGCGCTCTTGGCGGTATTGGCGGGGCGCGGGGCCGTCGAGCGTAAGGCCAACGACAAGGGGATGCTCGAACTCTGCGGCGTCTTGTCCAAGCTGCTGGGCATCGATGGTTCGCCTTTCGATTTCGTAGAGATCGACGAGAAATGGGTCGCGTTCTTCGATGCCCGTGACACAACCTGACCCGAGTTCTCGGGGCCACTGACAAACTGAAGAGAGGACCTTGGCGATGCAGTTTGAGCCGCAGATAGCTGACATACTCAAGAATGCCGAGACATATCATCGCACGTACTACGAGGCGAAGCGGTTCGGCGGTCCAAGTCTTCACTTCCATCAGCGAGCCCTTGCGACCCGAAACCCCAACGTGACCGAGCAGCACCTTGAATACGTCTATGCTACGCTTGCTTCTTGGGGCATGCACAGGATGGGCAAAGGCGGCCCCAAGATGCAGAATTTCGACATCTTCTGCAAGAGCGTTGCACCTTTACGCGACAGAATTGCACAGGCGCAGGAGTTCACGTTGTCGGCAATGACCGACCACGACTGGAATACTCTCTGGGAGATTTTTCGTGGCATTAAGATAATGGCAACCAGCACCAGCCTTGTTGGCAATTCGAAGGCAATGCATCACATGGTGCCCAATGTGGTGCCTCCGATTGATCGTGAGTACACGCTCAAGTGCCTTCGTGGCAGCAAGGACATCAAGAATGACTCGGAGGCTGAGTGGACATTGTTGCAAGACATTGTCTCCGACTTTTTTGCCCCTCTGGCCGGCGACAAAGCATTTACTGAGATGGCCACCGCATGGATGGAGCGACAGGGGCGATTCCCTTGGGATACGTCTATCCTCAAGGTCATCGACAACCTTGTAATAGGAAGTCAGATTGCAGCGCAAGTGAAGGCACGGTAGTTTCTGACCGGCCATCCGCCTACATTTCCTGAAGATTCTTTGCCGCCCCAACACGCCATAACCCCTTTTATTACCGGCGGTTAGCCCCGCTTACCTCCCTCCATTGTTGACCCCCCGGTGATTTCTGACCTGAGCGCTTCATGCGCTCAGAAAGAGACCAAGACCGTGAGAGGCTGGAGCAAGAAATCAGGGGCGAGCCCTACACGTCCCTTCTCCGACAACTCCAGCAGGCGAATGCATTCCTTCGCCGATTCGGCAACTGGGCGGACATCATCGCGTTCATGCGCAACGGCACGTCGCGCGATCCGCTCAAGGACGAGATTCTCCGTCCAATCTTTCAGGCCCACGCCGAAGATGAGGATGCGCGCTGGCGCACGATCCTCCTGGTCATCTTTTGGCCCGGGCTGGAATCCACCTACTACCGGAAACGCGCTTGGGACGACAACGAGAGCGAGCGCTGGAGCAACGTCACCTGGGCCTTTCTGCAGGTGATCTGCCGCATCGACGTTTCCAAGCGACCCGACCGGCTCGTCCAGAAAGTCATCAACGATACCATCCATGCCGTTCACGACGAGTACCGCCGCGAGTGGGATCGCACGAACTGTGAGATCCCGACCGACCCTGACCTGCTCGAAGCCTTGGCCGGGGCGGCGGAAGACGCCGGCATGGTGGAAGTGCTAATCAGCGAGGAACGGGAATTCCAGATTCACCGTCTCCGCGAACACATGGAAGTTGGGTGTATTACTGAGACAGACCTCGCTCTCATCGTCGGAACCCGCGTTTACGGCAGACCCCTGCGCGAATGTGCCGAGGAAGCGGACCTGTCGTACGAGGCTGCCAAGAAGCGCCGTCATCGAGCCGAGGCCGCCATCCGCAGTTTCGGCCAATCTTGAGGAAATCCGGCCCGTTGTGTCCCCGCCGGGGTCGTTTTTCCCCCTTTGTTCTTTCGGAGGGGACTCGAAACGCGAGTGAAGGAGGATTGCAGAGATGGTCGTGGGTACGGACGTGAGGGAGATTGTGAACGACCTCTTCGAGGAAGAGGCGCTCCTCATCGGTGGGCTAATCGCAGTTCACCGCCTGGACGACGATTTTCTCTGGCGGCTTGTGAAGAACCTCGACGTCATCCGGGGCCGCTTTCTGCGGCGCATAGAGGACGGAGAAGGGCGCGAGGAGAGCGCACCGTCGCATGTCGATCTCAAGCTTCACCCCGCTATCGAGTCCTTCCTCGAGAACATCCGAAGGGGGCGGCGATGATGACCCGATTGCATGACAGCGCCGGTTTCCTTCTGCGGGAAATCGAGGTTGAATACCGCGGAAAGGCGAAGACGTACCTCACGAGCCATGCGTTGGCTGACTTCCGCAAGTGCCCGCAGCTCTACTGGAAGAAAGCTCAAGAGCTGATTCCCGACGAAGACCGCCCGGCATACGCGGTCGGCCGCGCGGCGCACACGCTGGTGCTCGAGGGGCGCGAAGTCTTCGAAAGGCAATACGTCGTTGGCGGCCCCATCAACCCCAAGACAGGCGATGTCTACGGCACACGCACCAAGGCCTACCAGGAATGGGCCGACGTCCAGGGGAAGCCCGTCTTGAATGACAACCAGTTCAGCCTTATCGAGAACCTGCGCGAGAGCGTCCATGCGCACAATGCCGCGTGCGAACTGCTTTCCGACGGCGTTGCCGAAGGTGTGGTCCGTGCCGAATACTGCGATCTTGCCTGCCAGGGGCGGCTCGACTGGTTCAACGCTGAGCGTGGGATCGTGGACCTCAAGACCTGTGACAACCTCGAGTGGTTTCATCTCGATGCCAGGAGCTATAGCATAGCTACGCGCACCAGGTGGCATTTTACAATGCGCTTGTCGCCGCGGCCGTGGGTAGCCGTGTACCGGTCTGGCTCATAGCAGTCGAAAAGCGCGAGCCCTTCCGCTGTGGTGTCTGGCGTATGGGAGATGACGTTCTCGGCATCGTGCAGCGGGAAAACGAAGAGGCCATCGAACGCCTCAAGCGGTGCCGCGAGACAGACACCTGGCCCACCGGCTACGAGGAAGTGCGCGTCTTTGATTACCTGTAACACACCAGGCGACGAGCGGGCGGGGTGGCGTAGCGGAGCCCCGCCGCTGGGACTCCCTGTACCCGCCCGCAAGTTGCCACATACAGAAAGGAGCGTGACTTGAAACTGCTTGACGAGATCCAAAGCGGGGTTCGATCTGCGCCGCGCCGCGTGATGCTCTACGGCACGCACGGCATCGGCAAGTCGACCTTCGCCTCGATGGCCACGAAACCCATCTTCATCCAGACCGAGGATGGGCTTGGCGGTATCGAGTGCGACAGGTTTCCGCTTGTGGAGAAATTCGACCAGGTGATTGCGGCCCTGTCCGAACTCTACTCAGAAAAACACCCGTTCCGAACGGTCGTTATCGACTCACTCGACTGGCTGGAGCGGCTCATCTGGGTGGAGGTCTGCAAGAAGCGCATGGTGGAGTCGATTGAGGACATAGGTTACGCGAAGGGGTACACGTTTGCGCTTACCCAGTGGCGGCAGGTCCTCGAAGGGCTCTCGGCATTGAGAAACGACCGGGGGATGACGGTTATCCTCATTGCGCATGCCAAGATCGAGCGCTTCGAGAACCCGGAGACCGAGTCCTACGACCGCTACGTCCCGCGCCTGCACAAGTACGCGCGAGCCGTCGTCCAGGAATGGTGCGACGAGGTGCTATTTGCCACCTACAAGGTGTACACCAAGGTCACCGATGAGGGCTTCAACCGCAAGAAGGCCAAGGGTATGGGCTCGGGGGAGCGGGTAATCCGCACGACCGAGCGCCCCGCGCACCTGGCTAAGAACCGCCTGAACCTTCCGGACGAGCTTCCGCTCGACTGGCCCGCATACGCTCAGTACATACCGGCATTTTCTACTCACAAGACAAAGAAGGGAGAAGTGGACAATGGCTGATCTAAACGGATTCAATGCAAACGACGTCGACCCTGCTGCGGACTTCGAGGCGATTCCCGCCGGCAAGTACCTGGCGATCATCACGGAAAGCGGGATGAAGCCCACCAAGTCCGGAAACGGCTCATACCTCGAGCTCGTCTTCCAGGTGATCGAGGGCGAATACAAGGGGCGGCTTCTCTGGGCGCGCCTCAACCTCGACAATCCCAACTCGCTCACCGTCCAGATCGCCCGGTCAGAGCTGTCGGCCATCTGCCGCGCGGTCGGCGTTATGCAGCCCAAGGACTCGGTCGAGCTTCACAACCTGCCGCTTCTCGTCACCGTCAAGTGCAAGAAGCGCCAGGACACCGGCGAGATCACAAACGAGATCAAGGGCTACGCGAAAAAGCAAGCGGCCGTCGGGCAGCCGCAGCAGGCCGCCTCGAACACGCCTCCGTGGGCTCGGTCGTGATCGAGATCGAACTGCCTTACCCGCCGTCGGTCAACCATTACTACCGCCGCGTGGGGCCGAGGACCTTGATCAGCCGCGAGGGGCGCAGATTCCGCGAGAGGGTCTGCGCCATCCTCTCAGGACTGGGGCTTCGCCCCTTGGTGGGGCCGCTCGATGTCGAAGTTCTCATCTTTCCGCCCGACCGGCGCAGGCGAGATATTGACAACACGCAAAAAAGTCTCCTTGACGCCCTCGAACACGCAGGCGCCTACCACAACGACAGCCAAATTGTGAAGCTCCATATCGAGAAGCGCGAGGTGGTGCCGGGCGGCAAGACCATCGTCAGGATTGGAAAGGCGTGAATGCTTACACTGAGACCCTATCAAGAAGAGGCGGTCGAGGCAATCTACCAGCACCTCCGCGAGCGCGACGACAATCCGTGCGCGGTGTTGCCGACCGCATCGGGCAAGACGCCAATACTCGCCCGGATATCGAAGGACGCGGTTGGGCGATGGAAAGGCCGCGTCCTCATCCTTGCGCACGTTAAGGAACTCCTCGAGCAAGCCGTGGAGAAGCTCGGCCTCTTCGCGCCGGAGCTGAGATGTCAGGTCGGCGTCTACTCTGCGGGGCTTAAGACCCGTGACACGGAGCACCCCATCATCGTGGCCGGTATCCAGAGTGTCTACAGGCGCGCCTGCGAGCTTGGACGCTTCGACCTCGTCATCGTTGACGAAGCGCACATGATCCCGCCGGACGGCGACGGGATGTACTGGACGTTTCTTGACGAAGCGCGCACGGTCAATCCGAACGTGCGGCTTATCGGGCTTACAGCAACGCCGTTCAGGATGAAGAGCGGTCATGTCTGCGCCCCGGAAAACCTCTTGAACCATGTCTGCTACGAGATCGGCGTCCGCGAGCTCATCGTCCAGGGCTACCTCTGTCCGCTCGTCACCAGGGCCAGCCGCAAGAAGATCGACACGTCGGGGCTCCATATTCGCGCCGGCGAGTTTGTCGCGGGTGAGGCCGAGGAGCTGATGGATCACAGCAACCTGGTTGAGGCCGCCTGCCGCGAGATCGTGGAGCACGCGCGCGACCGAAAGTCCGTGCTTATCTTTGCAGCCGGCGTCAAGCACGGTAAGCACATCACTGATGTATTGCGCGAGAAGCACGGCGCACAGGTTGCAGCCGTCTTCGGCGAGACGCTTTCCTTCGAACGCGACCGCGTGCTTGGGGACTTCCGCGCGGGGCGCTTGAAGTACCTGGTCAACGTAAACGTGCTTACCACCGGCTTTGACGCGCCGAACATCGACTGCGTCGCGATGCTCCGCCCCACGATGTCGCCGGGGCTCTACTACCAAATGGTGGGGCGCGGCTTCAGGCTGTGCGAGGGGAAGGACGACTGCCTTGTCCTCGACTTCGGGGGGAATGTCATGCGGCACGGGCCGGTCGACGCCTTGGAGATAAAGGAGCGCGGCAGCGGCTCAGGCGATGCGCCGGCCAAAGAATGCCCCGAGTGCCAGGCGCTTATCGCAACGGGTTACGCTGTCTGTCCCCAGTGCGGTTACCAGTTCCCGCCACCGGAGCGACAGATGCACGACGCCCAGGCCTCAACAGCGGGGATTCTTTCCGGCCAGGTAACTGTAGCCGAACACGCCGTAGACGACACGCACTACAGTGTCCACGTAAAGCGCGGCGCCCCCCCGGGGCACCCAGCTACGATGCGAGTGGAGTACACACTCGGTTTCCAGAACTACATATCCGAATGGGTCTGTCTTGAGCATTCCGGCTGGGCCAGAAAGAAGGCAGAAAGCTGGTGGCGCAGGCGTTCCAACGAGCCCGTGCCGGAGACCGTCGAGGAAGCGGTGTCGCTGGCCCGAGGTGGCGCGCTGGCGGAAACAAAGTCCGTTACCGTCCGCTCGGTAACGGGTGAGAAGTACGACCGGATCGTCGGCTATGAACTCAGGCCTAAGCCGGCGTACAGGGAACCGGGTTGGGAAGACACTGACGAGGTTACTCACGACGCGCCGGCGTATGCCTGGGCGGGTAGGGAGGGAATTCCCTTCTGATGGAAAGCCAAGTCAATGGATTCCTGAGTGCCGCGCTTCACTATGCGGAACTCGGCTACGTAGTGTTCCCGTGCAGGCCGGGCACCAAGAAGCCGCTTACGAAGCACGGCTTCCAGGATGCCTCGACCGACCCCGATGTGATCAGGCGGTGGTGGAAGCGGTGGCCTCACGCCAATATCGGCATCGCCACCGAGGGGCTTCTCGTCGTTGATATCGACGGCAAGGGTTGGCTTGCCGACGAGCCGGAAAAGCGCCTCGACCTCGACAAGGCGCCTGTATCGGTGACGCCGCGCGGCGGTACACACCACCTCTTCCGTCAACCACCCGGCAAGAAGTGGCGTAACACCAGTAAGACGCTCGCCGCCGGCATCGATACGCGTGCCGACGGGGGCTACATCGTGGCACCGCCATCGGTGCGGGCCAAAGGGGCGTACGTGTGGGCCAACGGTGGGCTATACATCGGCCCCGGTGAACTGCCTGGGCCGCCCGAGTGGCTCATCCGTCTCCTCGACGCACTCGCAAAGCCGGCTCGAAAGCCGCCGTCACGCGTGCCACGCGTGACGACAACTGGCGACGCCGAACGCCGTGCGCTGGCCTACCTTGATGCC
>JAGHCE010000207.1 GCA_021160625.1 Planctomycetota bacterium
CTCAAGCCCTCCAACATAATCCTCCCCGACGATTCCTCGCAGCCGAAGATCGTCGATTTCGCCGTAAGAAGGATCGTGGCGGCCCTGGGTGATGAGGGGTTTGCAACCGATACTCCTTACGGGCCGGTTTACGGCAACGTTGCCTACCTTGCTCCCGAGCAGATAAAGGGCGAGCAGGCCGATGAGAGAACGGACGTCTACTGCCTCGGCCTCGTGATGTACGAGATGCTCACGGGTGCGCGGCCCTATGGGGTGGATTCCCCGGCGGATATGGCCCGGGCACACGTCGAGGCATCGGCCGAGTCGATGAGAGCTTTCAAGCCTCATCTCAAGATTCCGAAGTTCATCGACAAGGCGGTTATGCGGGCGCTTGAGAAGGACCCTGGCCGCCGCCAGGCGGGCGCCGCCGAGCTTTCAGACGAACTCCAAGGCGAGATTATTCCTGAGAAGGAGCGCCCGTTGGCCCGGGCGCGCCGCCCGAGACCCGCGCCGAAGGCGCCCGAAAAGAAGGCCGCGGCTCCGGCCGCCCCTGCAAAGGCCGCTCCCGAAGGCGCAGCCGCGAAGGCCGCCGCCGTTACCGGGCCGAGGCTCGTACTTTACAAGGGAAAAAATATCTCAGCGGTCTTCCCCCTCGACAAGCCGAAAATGCTCGTCGGGCGCTCGCCCGAGTGCGACATCTTCATAGACGACCAGGCGGTATCAAGGGTCCACGCACGCATATCGCAGAAGGCCGACAGGATAATCGTGGAGGACCTCGATTCCCTCAATGGCACCTACATAAACAAAGATGCCGTCAGGAGAGGCCACATCGAGCACAAGGACAATGTCATCTTCGGCAGCGTCGTGCTGGTGTTTCGGACTGATTGATGAGCCAGACGCAGCGTCCCTCGGTCAAGGTCTGCCTGGAATGTCGCTCGACTTTCCGCACAACCCGTGACACCTGCCCCAAGGACGGTGCGCCGCTGGTTGAGCGCGACCTCGCACCGGGGGCACTGCTTTCCGGCAAATACCGCATCGAAGAGGAAATCGGCCGCGGCGGGATGGGCGTCGTCTACCGGGGCGTCCACATCGTTATGGGCAAGAGAGTCGCGATAAAGGTGATAAGCCCGCTGTTTTCGGCCGACCCCAAGTTCCTCGAGATGTTCAAGGCCGAGGCGCGGGCGCTGGCGGCCTTCCGGCACGAAAACGTCCTTACGGTTCACGATTTCGGGGAGTCCGACGGGCGCTACTACCTCGTGATGGAGCTGCTCGAAGGCGAGATTCTCAAGGACATTATGACGAGGGTAGGGAGCCTCCCCCCGGAGCGCGCGTTTCCCCTGCTCGTCAGGATATGCGATGCGGTCGCCGCCGCGCACCAGGCCGACATCGTGCACCTCGACATCAAGGGTGAAAACGTTTTCGTCGCCGAGGACGCCGCCGGCGCGCGGGTCACGGTCCTCGACTTCGGCTTGGCCAGGCTCGCCGGGCAGGCCCCCGTCCAAATGGATGACCGCACGACCATCGGCACCGTCGGCTATATGGCGCCGGAGCAGATTATGGGCTGGGACGTCGACGAGCGCACCGACATATACGCCCTCGGCGTGCTGGCCTTTGAAATGCTCACCGGGAGGTTGCCCTTTCCCGGCCGTTCAAAGAACCAGATTCTGGCCGCCCAGGTCGCCGGCACCACGACCGGCTTCCCCAGGAAAAGCCCCATCCTCAAGGTCATCCCGAAAAAGACCGTAAAGGTCATCCTGACGGCGATCCACCGCGACCCCGACAGGCGGATACAGTCGGCCGCCGAGATGCAGGAGGCCTTCAAGGACGCCCTCGAAGTGCTGAAGACCGCCGCCGGGCACCTTGCCCGACGCTGGAGGGGCGTGGAGACCGGTGCGACGGGCGCCGAGGCGCCTTCCCTGGCAGCGAAGGCGAGGTCGTTTTTTGCCCGTATCTCCAAGCGCTCCGCTGCCGGGCCCGGTGCACCGGAGGGGATGGTCTACGTCCCGGCGGGCGAGTTTCGTATGGGGTCGAATCACTCCAGCCCCGACGAACGCCCCGCGATGAGAATCCCCCTCGCGGCCTTCTTTATCGACATCACCCCGGTCACCAACCGTGACTACGCCGGCTTCGTCCAGGCCACCGACCACGAGCCGCCAGGGACGTGGAAGACGCTCTCCTTTCCACCGGGAATGGGCGACATTCCTGTCACCGGCGTCACCTGGCAGGACGCCGCCGACTACGCCGAGTGGGCCGGAAAGCGCCTCCCCAGCGAGGCCCAGTGGGAAAAGGCCGCGCGCGGCACCAACGCTCGGACCTTTCCCTGGGGCGCCAAGTGGGAGCCGACCTACGCCAACTGGAACGGCAACCCCGCCTTTTACGGAAACGCCCAGGTAAGATCCGTCGGCTCGTCCCCAAGGGACCGGAGCCCCTATGGCTGCCTCGATATGGCGGGAAACGTAATGGAGTGGACCGCTTCCTGGTACAAACCCTACGGGCCGACGTCATTTAAGAGCGAGGACTTCGGCGAGAAGTTCCGCGTGGTGCGCGGCGGATGCTTCCTTTCCAACGACCCAGGATACCTCCGCGCGACCCACCGCTCGCACGCAAGACCCGGCGAAACGGGGGTAATCGGTTTCAGGTGCGTCGTCGAGGCTTGAAAGGCACCGCCGCACAATCCGTGACTACCTGCACGGGTTTGGCCTTGTCGGGCCATCCTGCTCACGGCTACCGTGCCGGTTTTTCCTCCATACCTATGGAGAACATATGTTCGAGGTCGTATTTGCTGTAGGCGCGAAAGGCCACAAGCGTGGTCGATTTTGTGATCCCTTCGAGCTTGAGCAAGTGGTTCGTGACGAGCTCGGCGAGCTCCTCGTTGGTGGCGGTTCGGGCGAGGGCTACGAGGTCCCAGTCGCCGGCAATCGAGTAAATCTCAGCGACGCCGCCAAGCTCCAGGAGGGCCTGCGCCGTCTCGTTGACCCGATCCCTGCGGACATTGAGCAGTATTATCGCCGTGACCATAACGCCCCTCCTTCGACAGACCAGATTCGTGATTACGGCTACATTGTACCTCCCCGCCGCGCCCAAGTCCACAACCCCCTTGCAGGCGGTCGCATCGGGCCGGGGACAAATTGAACAAAATGACCGCAAGACTGTTTAATGCTTGAGAGAGGTGATGACAAAGCCGGGGCCCAACACACAAAAGGACGAACGCTGGATCGACGCCCTCTACCGCGAGCAAGGGGGGCGGGTTTACTCGTTTGTCTGCGCAATGGTGGGCAACCGGCACGTCGCGGAGGACCTGACGCAGGAGACGTTTCTGCGGGCGTTTGCGGCTGCGGGGGGTTTCGAGGAACGGGCGCTTCCCGGGACGTGGCTCTTGACGATTGCAAGGAACCTCGCGATAAACCACCTCAAGAAAAAGGCCCGCACAACCGCTGCCGGCGATTGGGACTTCGACGCGAGCCCCTCGCCTGCCGCCGGGCCTGCCGAGGCGGCCCAGGCCGGGGAAAGCGGCCGCTTGATCCGCACCGCCGTGGCGGCGCTCGGCCCGGCGCACAGGGAGGTCTTCCTTCTGAAGGTCGTCGAGGGCCTCACATACAGGGAAATCGCCGCCATAACCGGCTGCCCCGTGGGCACGGTGCAGTCAAGACTCTATTACGCAGTGCGTAAGCTCAGGCAAAGGCTTCGTGCACAAGGGGTCTGGAGATGAACTGCAAAGACTGCGAAGAGATGATCGTGGACCTGGCCGCCGGGGAGCTGGACCCCGCCGCCGCGCGCGATGTGAGGGCGCACCTGGCCGAGTGCCGCTCGTGCAGGGAGGCGTTCTCCGAGATTGAGGCGCTCTTTGCGGCTGCGCGGTCGGAGCTTTCCGTTGAGGCGCCGGTGCTCTCTTCCAGGGCCGATGCCGGTAGAGAACATCCGCCGCGCCTTGCAGGAGGAAAACGCCGCCGGCGCGTGCCGCTTGGAGCCGTTGCAGCTGCCGTTATCCTGGCCGTCGTCGTTGGAGGGTCGTTTGGGTACTGGATAGGCAGATACCGGACAAGGCCGGTTCCTGTACCGGTGACGGTGATTGCCGACTCGAAGCCCGATTTCTGGCGTGTAAATCCTGCTCTCCTCGAGAAAATCCGCCACACCGGTAAGGCGCGTCCGAAGAAAGGCTTCTGGCACTACCGGGCAAGGCTGGAGCATCGTCTGAAGCAGACTGGAGAAATCCCGGCCGGTTGAGCCGGTTTAGAAAGAGAGGATATCTATGAAAACGGGAATATGGCTGGGATTCGCTGTTCTCATCGTGTCGTTGTCGGTGGGCTGCTTTGAGACAACTTACGTGACGAGCGCCCCGGACGGCACGATCGCAGTTTGCAGCGAAGACAGGTTTGTCATTGTGAACCCCGAACTGACACAGGCCAGGCTCGTCTCAAGCGAGATCTGCCGCGCCGAGTACTCCCCCGACGGGAAGAGGCTCCTGTGCATTTTCAACAAGGTGGAAGGCGATTCCAGGCATTTCGACGTCGCCATTTGCAACGGCGACGGCAAGGTGCAAACCATCCTCGGTCGCATCCCAGATAAGCGTGACTGGGGCCCCGGAGGTTATATGTTCGTGCCTCGCTGGTCGCCGGACGGCAGGTTCGTATCTTACCTGTCAGAGGGCTCTTCCAACAATGATGTCCTCAACCTTCACGTAAGAGAGGCAGGGGGGCCCTATCACTTTGTGATAAACAAGGTCTCGACGGGTTACGCCTGGTCTTCCAATTCCAGGGAAATCGCAGTGATAAGCACGGATTCTGAGGAC